>JAEZIV010000432.1 GCA_023436515.1 Bacillota bacterium | reverse complement strand
GCTCAGGGACTTTATGATGCAGACCAGTCCTTCGGAAAGCTTATTGAGGCCTTAAAGGACAGCGATAAACCCACCTTGGTTTATTTCTTCGGAGATCATGCTCCAAGGTTTGATACTCTGGATAATTTTTACAAGATATATGACAAGCTTGGTGCAAAACAGGATGCTGAGCTCAAGCAGGGTATAGGAGATTTGAAGTACTATACCACCCAATTGGCTACCTGGTCTAACTACAAGGAAATGAGAAGCTTCCCAAGTATAATCTCACCTTCCCATCTTTCCTACGAAATTTTAAAGGATGCAGGTGTTGACTATCCCAGCTACTTTAATATACTTCCAAAGCTAGAAAGTAAGTATCCCATCATGCATCTTAAGAACATGGAGCTTGTTGATCCTGAGGACGAACTGGTAAATGATTATAGGTTGATCCAATACGATTTGCTATTTGGCAATAAGTATTTAAAGAATCCATAAATGCTACAAATTAGCCCTGACAAGGGGCATACTCATGCATCAGGGGCCGCCTCGGCCCCTGGAAAGCTTCTCCGTCTCCCCATCTGATAAGATTTACTGCCGGCAACTTAAGTAAGGCATATTAGCGCCCAAAATACTATATAGAAAATAGTCCTGCTTTACCCGCTTTAATTTCTGAAAGCATTTTCTCCACACTCTTTACAGGCTCATCAAACTCAAGGCCTGAAAATCTCGGTAATCTCCCATTGTGATTATCTGAGCCTGCTATTTTGAGCAGCCCATAATTATCTGCATACTGCTCTGCCAGCCTGTTTTCAAAATCAGTTCTGCAGGCATTATCTACTTCCACAGCATCGACTATTCTTGGCATCAATCTTATCATGTCTATATATTCAGCCTCCCGGAAGGGGTGAGCGTGAACCAAGAACCCGCCTTCTCTGCGTACCAGCTCGCAATATTGATTTACACTGATTTCCATGATTTCAGGATGCTTCAATAGCCACTTCCAATCCAGCCCATACGTTAGTAAGTCTGTACCCTTATAGGAATATTCCCAGGCAAAAAACACATCAATACCTATTTTTTGCCCTTCCTCAAAAGCCTTACGGTACCCATGGCAGAATAATTCTATCCTTTCCTCCCAGGGTAAATACTGAGGAACAGTTGTATTCCCGTTTAAAAAATGGTCCGTTATAAACACTCCTGTATAACCATATTCCTTATATGTCTGTACCAGCTCTGCTGCAGATATCCTACCGCATCTGCTGACCTCGGAGGTATGGGCGTGCATCTCGTATTTATATTTTTTCATTTTAACTCCCCTTTTTATCTGAATCCATACTACCCCACCACTTTCTAGACCGGTGACGGAATTATACTTAATGCTATTATAATGCATTTACCCTGAATTTTATATTTATATAGAAAAGAATCCCCCATTAATATCAACAGAGGATTGGCATTTTCATTTTCTTAAGATGGAGATACCTACAGAGTCTAGGAGGAAGTATTTTCAGAAGTAATAATTGACTTGTTCTTCCACTTACCCTGTTTATACCTTATTACACTAGCGGCGGCTGTGATAAACCATGTCAGGCCGCTTGTAGCCCAAACACTCCAGACGCCGATGGCAGGAATCAACGCCAGACCTGTTGAAAAGCCAACCCTGCCCACCACTTCAACTATTCCGTTAATCATGGAATAAAATGCATCCCCTGTGCCGTTTAAGAGACCCCTTGTTATATAAATCATACCGAGAGCAAAATACATGCAACTGGTAATTTTTAAAGCCTTGGCTCCAAGGGCTATTACCGCCTCTTCCTTTACAAATATCTTCATTATGGCGTGACCGCCAAACTGTGCCGCCAGTAGTGCAGCTACACTGAATATGGCTACAATAATAATACTTTTATAGTATCCCCTGCGCACACGATCAAGTTTATTGGCACCCATATTCTGTCCGGCAAAAGTAGCCATGGCTGATCCTAATGAATTATAGGGCTGATTTATTAGCTGCTCAATTCTGCTGGTGGCTGTAAATGCAGCAACAGCTACCCCACCAAAACCATTGACTACTCTCTGAAGCATAACAAGAGATACGGCTATCATTGCATGCTGCAAGGCTACCGGTATACCTATCTTTACGCATTTTGTAACAATTGGCCAGTCTATATTCATATGCTCCCTGGTCAATCTGAAATAAGGAACATTTTTAAGCGCAAACAGTATGCAGCCCAATGCGGCAATGGCCTGGGATATAACAGTTGCAATGGCTACTGACTCTATGCCATAACCAAGCTTCAGGACAAATAATAAGTCCAAGCCGGCATTTATCCCACATGAAATTATAAGGAAAAACAAAGGTGTCTTTGAATCACCCAATGCTCTGAGTATGGCTGAAATAGCGTTATATGAGGCCATGGCAATCATACCGCCGGAGGATATTCTTAAAAAGCGTATTGAATCCTCCATTATTTCAGGAGGAGTATTCATAAGATGCAGAATCGGACTTGCTAAGGAAGCTGTAAGGACACTCATAAAAATCCCGGCAGTGGCTATAACATATACCGAGTTTGCAATAGCTTTTTTTACTTCTCCGTCCTTACGGGCGCCAAAGTACTGAGAAATTATTATGCTTATACCTATAGATAATCCCATGCATATGGAAAAAGCCAAAAAATTCAGGGAAGCTGTTGCACCTACGGCAGCAAGAGCGTTAGCTCCTATATGCTTACCTACTACAACAGAATTAATAATATTATAGGATTGCTGAAATAGATTTCCGATAAACATCGGAATTGAAAACTCAATCAGATGTCTGACTTCATTTCCTTCTGTCATGTCTTGAGCGTAATTTAATGCCATTTTAAAACCCCAATCTCGTAGCAAATGTTGTGCTAAAATTATTAGTCATATTTCATCAGTCTAGTTAAACCAATTTTATTATTATACTCCTCCTGCTTTGGGTTCTACAATGGATTATTTTATAGTCTTTCCGGAAAACCATGACAAATTTTCCTGCTGACATACTGTTCATTCAGGAACCTTTTCTCTAATTCCTCACTTTGTTTTGGCATAGAACCTTCTTTATGAATAAATGTTCATCCTAATTACACTAGAACGCTGTTGTCAATGCAATAGTTTTCTAACAATTGATTATTCTACTGGTTTTTGTAAAATAGCAGATTCAATATAGTTAATATACCTTCTTAATTCCTTTACCTGTTCTCTGGTGACCTCTCCGGATTTATACATCTCACTCAATTCTGCACGTTCTTTATCCATAACTTTGAGACGTAATTCTTCTTTTAGTTCCTCGTTCTTTTCACTATATCCTTCGCTGGGTCGCTCTAGTCGATTAATCAGTGCCTTATATTCCATAATAACTGCATACACAATATCAGACCCTTCATGCTCCTTTGAATACTGCTCTAAATGCGCAAGAGCTGCTTGTAAGGCTTTTAACTGAATATCCTTACCTAACCACAATTTATCTAACCTGCTTTCTGAACCTGTACGCTTTTGGCTACTGAAACGCTTCCAATCTCTTACTACCCTCATTATCAGAAACATAGTTCCATATCGGACATTGTTCGAAAGTGCTTCCTCCCTATAATTAAGAGAATTCTCGAATGCTTCAAAAACCTCTTCTTGTATTTCATTCTTCTTATATAACTCATAGATATATTTTCGTTCTGCTTTCAATGCTATTAATCGTACATTACTCAATTTTTGCTGATATGAGTTACTTGCTACTATTGCCGAATCCTCTTCAGATCGGATTCCTCTAAATATTGCTTTTAGTTCACTCACAAGCTCATAAGCCACTGCTTCATTTTCTTCATTCATTTCTAACTCTAGCTTTTTAATAGCGTCCAGCAGAAGTTTACTCTTTATCTGACTTAGGTTATTCCGATTTTTCATTTCTCCCTCTGCTACTTCTCGTTTACTTAGAAGAGGTAGAAGCACTGTTGCGGATATTAATGTAAATAGTATTA
>JAEZIV010000386.1 GCA_023436515.1 Bacillota bacterium | reverse complement strand
TGCTCATGAACATAGAGAACCAGATCATAGGGAGCAGCGAACTCCTTAGCTATGGTCATGAGCTCCTGCTTGGAGGCGCTCTGTACCTTGCGAATTTCAGAGGTTACCGTTCTCATGTGTCTTACCGCTTCCACAACGTTACCGGTGCCGGCTTCACCCTTGGTTCTGATCATTGAGGCTCCTTCACCTATTCTTCTGAGAGCCTCACCAAGATTTTTAGCTCCACATACAAAGGGGACCTTAAAGGAATGCTTATCGATATGGAAGTCCTCATCGGCGGGTGTCAGAACTTCACTTTCATCTATGTAATCAATTGATAGGGCTTCAAGTACCTGAGCCTCCACAAAGTGCCCTATTCGTACCTTAGCCATTACAGGAATGGAAACTGCATTCTGTATTTCCTTTATCATTTGGGGATCGGACATTCTGGCTACTCCCCCCATTTTTCTGATATCGGAGGGAACCCTTTCAAGGGCCATAACAGCAACAGCCCCGGCCTTCTGAGCAATTTCGGCCTCCTTGGCATTTACAACATCCATTATTACTCCGCCCTTAAGCATTTGGGCAAGATTTTTGTTTAGTTCATATCTCTCGGTCATACAAAATTCTCCTTTACACATCTCACATATTTTATTATACTGAATTGTAACGTAACAATTACGATAATAATTCTATGAATTTTGTATATTTTTACATACTATATATATTAAGTCAACACTTTTATGTATATGATGGAGGGAAAATGAGTATTGTAACGATACAATTTACTAATGATAAGCAGCCGAAGTATCTTCAGCTATTTGAATATATCAAAGGCTTAATAACTAACGGAGAGTTGAAGCCCGGTGAAAGGCTGCCTACTGTAAGAAGCCTTTCGGAGAGCCTGAGCATTAACAATATTACTGTCATAAATGCATATAAGCAATTGGAAAACAATAAATATATAACCGCAAAAAAGGGGAGCGGATACTATATTTCCAATACTAAGTTCCAGAAGGAGGATACTCTTTCCTCGGGTGATCTAGGAATGATAAATGCTCCGGACATAATAAACTTCGCAAATGCTACGCCACATCCATCTATTTTTCCCATTGAGTCCTTTAAGGAATGTATAAATGAGGTTCTTGAAAGAGTTCGGGGACTTGCTTTTGAATATCAGGAAAGCAATGGTTTTAAGCACTTACGAGAATCGTTGCTTGTATACCTGAAAACCAAGTATGGTATTTCTGCCGGCAGTTGGGAAAATCTTCTTATAGTAGCAGGAGCTCAGCAGGGAATTGATCTCATAGGTAAAGTATTATTAAATCCTGGTGATTATGTGATAACAGAAAATCCTACCTACGACGGCGCGGCAGCCCTGTTTAAGTCCAGAGGTGCCCGGGTTGTTTGCGTAAGCATGGAGGAGGATGGTTTGGATTTGATTGATCTGGAAAAAAAGATAAGGGTATGTAAGCCCAAGTTTATCTACCTGATGACCTATTGTCAGAATCCTACAACTATCACCTATAGTGGTGAAAAGCTTGAGAAGCTTATACAGCTGGCTAAGAAGTACAATGTTTTCTTAGTAGAGGACGATACCATGTCGGAACTTGATTTTGATAATCAAAAGCTGCTTACCCTGAAAAAACTTGATAAAAACAATAGTTGTGTAATATATTTAAAAAGCTTTTCAAAGATACTAATGCCGGGCTTAAGGACAGGCTGTATGATAATTCCTCAAAGCCTTACAGGGGAATTCACGAAAATCAAGTATAACAGTGAACTGTCATCCTCAGGATTAATTCAGAGAGCACTTGATCTGTTTTTTAGAACTGGGAAGTGGGAAGAGCACCTTAAGTACATGAGGGAAATATATAGGGGAAAGTATGAATTTATGTTAAGTCAGTTGGAAAGATTGCATAAGTATGGGATCAGCTTCAGAAAACCTGGGGGAGGACTGTATTTCTGGATGGATTTACCCAAGAGCTTGTCGGCAAGTAAAGTATACAGCCAATGCAGGAAAAGCGGACTGGTACTGATACCCTCTGGGGTTTTTTTCGAGTTGGAAAATAAAAACAAGGACAGAAGTCTTAGACTGAGCTTTGCTTCATGCAATATAGACCAGATAAAACGAGGGCTGGAGATATTGGAGAATTGTATAATGGTAGAATTAAGTAATGACATTATCTAGTTAAGATTCATATTTAGTTAATATCATTCCTTAATTAAGTAAATCGAGCTACTTTAGTATTTTAGTGGTGGAAATCTTTTTCTCAGCAGGAGATTCCTTCCGTAATATTTTTTGAATAAGCTGTGGGTAAGACCATAATCAATTATTACAGGAACACTGTCAATAACCCCCCAACTGGATGCTCTACCAAGATCTCCGGTACTCAGTTCATTGTTTTTCAAATCCTCATATAGGTTATTAAGCTTTAATAAATGCTCCATATTTCTGACCTTATAATGGTTAAAAACTGTTCTGATCTTCTTAATCCTTTTAGCTTTAGCCATAACTAGAAATCTGCTGTCATCGGAAAGGTAGGTTATTTCTGCAAAGAATGGTGATTTGCTGTTGTGATAAATGGAGTATTCCGCTTTATTTTGCTCGATACCTCTAACATCACTTGCAAGCTTTACAACATAGCCGTTATTCAGATTGAAAACTCTTCTGCAGGAGCCGAAGCCAATTAGCTTATATTCGCCGGTCCTTATTCTATTTATAATATCCTGAGTATCATAAACCATTAAATCACCGTTCTGATTTTATCTTACTACAGGATATTATCGAGAAATAATATGTGTTACTGTTATATGAGGGAGTTCTCGTATTAACCAAGAACCCCACCCGGAAACCAAACTACCCTTGACTAAAATTTTTTGTTGATGTATTATATTTTTAATTATTAAGATCAGTAGGTTTGAAATCATAACATATAATGGTTTTCCTGCATATTGATAAAATATAACAATATATAAATATGATGACTGGAAGGAGTAGAAAGCAATTGGCTTCTTAGAGAGTGAACGATTGGTGAAAGTTCACAGGTTCAAGCTTTTGAAAATCATCCATGAGTAGCAGCCTGAAAAATTTAAGGTATTCGTTTACAGAGAAATGGAACCTAAAGTAAGGTGTGCCGGTGAAGAGCCGTTAAGGAATAAAGTGATTGTTGTCACGTATTATTTTCTATGCTTGAGATATAAGCATGTGACACAGTAAATTGGGT
>JAEZIV010000382.1 GCA_023436515.1 Bacillota bacterium | reverse complement strand
AATATGTCCCCTCCATCTATAGGTTATGCATTCAAGGAAGGTAGGACCCTTTCCCTTTCTGGCCCTTTCCACAGCCTCGGCAGCATACTCAGACACCTTCAACACATCATTCCCGTCTATTTGAAAGCTGGGGATATCATAGCTTTCAGCCCACCTGTATATATTGTCCTTAGGGTGCCTTGCAGTTTGATGAGAGTTGATAGCATATGCATTGTTTTCACATATATAGATAACTGGAAGCTTTTTTAGTGCTGCGAAGTTAAGACATTCATGAAAGGTACCTTCATCCACAGCACCATCACCGAAGAACACCGCACTAACCTTCCCATCCCGGGATATTTTTGAGGCAAGAGCAGTTCCGGTCCCCAGGGGCAGGCTGCCGCCCACTATAGCCGTCGAGCCCAGTATACCTACCTCAGGAGCCAACAGGTGCATTGAGCCGCCCCTCCCGAATGAGCAGCCTGTCTTTCTGAGGTATAGCTCGGCAATCATTCTATTAATATTTCCGCCCTTGGCTATATATATGGCGTGACTTCTATGAGTTCCAAACGCATAATCCTCCCTGAAAAGGCTGCTGCAGACTCCGGCAGCAATTGCCTCCTGCCCTATAGACAAATGTATAGGTGTTTTCATCTCATCATTTTTATATTCACTGTCTATCATCAGTTCTACTTTTCTTATAGTTTGCATTATTTTGTATAATTCCAGCAGTCTTACCTTTTCCGGCATTTCCACTCCCCCAACCCTATAGCATAACTTTTTTATAAATTATCATTAGGCTTCTATGACGCACTCCTGTTATGAGTACCCCTTACAAAAGCTTGGCATAGCCCTTCTCCTTAAGCAGCTCCACTAAGCCCTTAATTTCCTGTGCTCTGTTGCGTGGACACACAATTATGGCATCCTTTGCATTAATAATAATAAGATTGTCAACTCCGATGGTGGTAACAAGAGCCTCCTTGCTCAATATAATAGAGTTGCTGGTATCCACACCCAGATGCTTTCCGTCGGTGAAATTCCCTGCCTCGTCGGGCGGCAATGTGTAGGACAGTGAATCCAGGCTCCCTATATCATTCCAGTCAAAGAGCCCCTTGATTACATAGATACAATCTGTTTTTTCCAAGACCCCGTGGTCAAAGGATATATTTTGTAGTTTATTATATGCTTCCTTGAGATATCTGTTACCCTTTAAGGGATTAAAGCCCTTTACCGCCCTGCTTAGGCTGCTGTGATGCTCGGGCAGAAATTTAGCTATACTGTCAATAATGGCATCCAGACTGCCAACCAAAATGCCTCCGTTCCATAAAAACGCTCCTGATTCAATAAATTTCTTGGCAGTTTCCAGATCGGGTTTTTCTATAAACCTTTGAACTACAAGCAGCTTCTCATCCTCACCCTTTTCCGAATCAATTTGAATATACCCGTAGCCTGTTGACGGATAGGTTGGCGTTATACCCACAACAACAAGGGATTTAGTTTCCTCCGCAGCCTCGAAAGCTCTTTCGACAGCCTGCCTATATCCCATCTTATCCTTTACATAGCCGTCTGCCGGAACGAAGCAAACCAGACCCTCTCCAAACCTTTTCTTGAGGGTCATGGCTGCAAGCCCTATGCAGGCAGCCGTATTTTTCTTCTGAGGCTCCATTATAATATTTCCTGTTGGAATCAAATCTTTAACTGTTTCACGGGTTATATTTTTTAGACGTTTATCAGTTACTATAAAGCAATGGTCCTTTGGAACAGCTTCATAAAGGCGTTCAAGGGTCTGAACCAGCATACAGCTGCCCTCGTCAACCCTCATAAACTGCTTCGGCCGTATTTCCCTTGAAATAGGCCACAGCCTTGTTCCGCTTCCTCCTGCCATTATGACTACGAATCTTTCCATTTATACATCATTCTCCAAAATAATAATATTTGTAGTCTATCTTATGTAGATATGGACGTTGTGGTTCATATATTATATATTTTATGTTAACTTGTATTCATATAAGAATTGCTTCACGGGCTCGATAGCAGCCAAAAGCACAGTTTAAAGACCCAGTTGAGAAGTATAGAAATACTTGATAAAATGGACATATTAGAACTTTTATGTTCAGAATCCTATAGTTCTTATATGCCCTTTTGTAGCCTGGGAGGTAAACTTGATCGAGTTAATTGATAAAACCGTTATATTTATATGCTGTCTGGCTTTTTGTGTTATAGATGCCGGCTATACTGCGAGTATAGTGCCTATAACAACATTGAGCCTGACCTTTACCTCCCTTAACACCTATTTTGATAAAAGGTTTATAAGGCTTTTAACTATTCCGGTGTATCTCTTTTTATGTCTGTTCTACCCTGAGTTTTTAGTTTTTTCCCCTGTAATGCTTTATGATGTCTTTAACACCAAAGAACAATTTCTGGCGATTCTTACAGTTATACCACTTACCATACATTTCAATCTGATGACCTGGACTTCAATAGCCGTATTATTGCTTCTTACAGCTATTACCTGCTTGCTTAGGTATCGGACTACAAGTGTGGATAAGTTAAAAAAACAGTATATGCTATTCCGGGATGCCTCAAAGGAAAAAGCAATTCTAATGGAGAAGAAGACCAGTGAATTGCTGGAAAAGCAGGACTATGAGATTAATGTGGCTACCTTAAATGAACGAAATAGAATTGCCAGAGAAATTCATGACAATGTGGGTCACATGTTATCCCGCTGCTTGCTTCAGCTTGGAGCCTTAATGGCAATTAATAAGGATGAGGCTCTTAAGGATAACCTATCCTCTATTAAAGATACCCTATCCAGTGCTATGGATAGCGTGAGATGTAGTGTTCATAATCTTCATGATGAATCCATTGATCTATTTACACAGATTGATGGCTTGGTCAGGGACTTTACCTTTTGCTCCATTAACCTGGATTATGATATAAGCGGGCACCCCGATACAAAGCTGAAATATTGCTTTATAGCCATTACAAAAGAGGCTCTGTCAAATATTATTAGGCACTCAAATGCTACAGAGGTATCTGTGGCATTAAGAGAGCACCCCGCCCTTTACCAGCTCATAATTCAGGACAATGGTACAAATACCGCCTACAACCCTGATAATGGTATAGGCCTTAGCAATATAGAGGAACGGGTTAAAGCCTTTAACGGGAATTTTCATGTCAATACAGAAAACGGGTTTAAGATTTTCATATCCATTCCAAAGGACAACAGTGTAAGGTAGTCCCCCCTGATGGGAAAGGCTCATAGCTTGCATGGGAAGCATTCCTTGTGTAAGCCCGAAAAATTACTTAAAAGAAGGGACGTAATTATGAACGTATTGGTAGTTGATGATGACAAGCTTGTATGTGTTTCCTTGAAGACAATATTGGAGTCAGATCCTGATATAAAGGTTATTGCTACCGGCAATAACGGCAAGCAGGCTATAGAGCTTTACACCCAGCTCTCCCCGGATATCCTTCTGATGGATATCCGAATGGATACCATGACTGGACTTGAAGCCGGAGAAATAATTCTTAAGAAGTCTCCAAATGCAAGAGTTTTGTTCCTAACCACCTTTTCTGATGATGAATATATAATAAAGGCATTGAAAATTGGGGCAAAGGGGTATCTGCTGAAGCAGAACTTTGAGAGCATTGTCCCTGCAATCAAGGCCGTATATATGGGTCAAAGTGTTTTTGGTGATGAGGTTATTACTAAGCTCCCCGGGCTGATGCACCAATCCTCCTCTGTCGCCTTATCGGTATACGACCTGACAGAAAAGGAGATAGAGCTGCTGGTGAACATCTCGGAAGGACTTAATAACAAGGAAATATCCGAGGCTATGTATCTGAGCGAAGGAACTGTCAGAAACTATATCAGCGTACTTTTGGAAAAGCTCCATTTGAGAGATAGAACGCAGCTTGCGGTTTTTTACTATAAAAATAAGTAAAGCCTATAATTTTTGTCACACTGGGTATACTAAAAATAAAAAGGTTTGCCCATGGAACTAAAGTATATCCTGCTGTCGTTGTTAAATTCCGCCTTGAGCGTTTTCGGTCAGGTACTATGGAAATATGGACTTGTTAAATCTATTGGCTATAGCTATAGGCTGCTTTACAATCCCCTAATTATTTCAGGTGTTATGGTTTATGGTATTTCAACGGTTTTATGGCTTTTCATACTGTCCAAGCTGCCTTTTTCAGTAGCATATCCCCTGAACAGTCTGGCTTATGCCCTTAGTATTTTTGCTGGCTTTTACCTATTTCAGGAATCACTCTCACTACAAAAAGTAGTTGGAATGCTGCTGATAGTGGGTGGAGTTATTTTTATTGCAAGGAGCTGATATAGGCCAATAACTAGTTATTGAAAAAACTTTTTATATATGATACTCTAGTGTATGTCAACTCTTGAGTTTACCTATAAGCAGTAAGCTTATCAGCTGATGTTTGTTTGAAAAATACTTTCAGGCTATGAAGCGGAATAGTAAAGGTTTTGTGCCTTTGGGATCATCCCTTAAGAGAGTCGTACATTTGGTGGGAGTACGACAGGTGGCATACTTTGAACTCGCCGTGGAGCTGCTGCTAATAACAGCCGTTTATCCACGTTACAGGATATACAAGTGAGCCCAGGCTATGGGGTACTCGGCATATTTATACTATTCAGAGGTATTAGTATTTATCCCGGGAGAATCGAGCATAGGGCTAACAAGAGTGGTACCGCGGATTAACCCGTCTCTTTATTAAGAGGCGGGTTTTATAAATTTTATTATAAAAAGCAATAATTACTATAAAGGAGTTGATTAAATGCCATACTCAGCAGATATAGATAGGAAGTGGCAGAAAAAGTGGTCTGATACCGACATTTACAAGTTTAATCCCAAAAATATTGACAAAAAGCTTTATTGTCTTGAAATGTTTTCATATCCCTCAGGTGCCAACCTCCATGTAGGCCATTGGTACAACTATGGTCTGACAGATTCCTGGGCGAGAATGAAAAGGATGCAGGGCTTTGAGGTATTTCATCCCATGGGCTTCGATGCTTTTGGGCTGCCTGCCGAGAACTATGCCATCAAAACAGGGATACATCCCCAGGATTCAACACTTAAAAATATTGAAACCATGGAAGGTCAGCTCAAGGAAATGGGAGCTACCTTTGATTGGGATTATGAAGTAAAAACCTGCATGCCTGATTATTATAAGTGGACTCAGTGGCTTTTCCTGCAGCTTTACAAGTCTGGCTTGGCTTATAGGAAAAATGCACCTGTCAACTGGTGCCCAAAATGTAATACTGTGCTTGCAAATGAGCAGGTAATAGACTGTTCCTGCGAAAGATGTGATACCGAAGTAACCAAGCGAGATTTGACCCAGTGGTTCTTCAAGATTACTGCCTACGCTCAGGAGTTGCTTGATAAGCTGGATACAATAGATTGGCCTGAAAAAACAAAGAAAATTCAGACTAACTGGATCGGCCGCTCCGAGGGTGCCGAAATATCCTTTAAGGTAGCAGCCCAGGATATAGAATTTAAGGTTTTTACCACAAGAGCAGATACCCTCTATGGGGTGACCTATGTTGTATTGGCGCCGGAAAACAAGATAGTTGACCAGATTACTACCGAGGAAAACAGAGCCATAGTAGAGAACTATATAAGGGAAACCAAGAAGCAGACCGAGATTGAGAGACTTTCCACAGTTAAAGAGAAAACAGGTGTGTTCACCGGCGCCTACGCCATACACCCCATAACAGGTGAGCAGGTACCCATCTGGATAGCTGATTACGTGCTGGGAAGCTACGGAACAGGCTGCGTTATGGCTGTGCCTTCTCATGACGAGCGTGATTATGAGTTTGCTAAAAAGTACAATCTTCCCATAAAGAGAGTTATAAAAAGTGCTGACGGCTCAGCCGATGAACTCCCCTACTGTGAATACGGAGTCCTGGTCAACAGTGCAGAATTTGACGGTATGACCTCAAC
>JAEZIV010000350.1 GCA_023436515.1 Bacillota bacterium | reverse complement strand
TAGTAATGAAAAGACACATAGTGGCTTTTCGAAGCGTGAAATACTCCATGATTAGCCGAATGAATTTTTCACGCTGTGAAAAGCACGATGACTAACCGGAGGTTTTTTTCACGCTTTTATTTTATAAAGGTTACAGTTCCTTCTCTTCTCGGTGCCGGATCGGGCTTTTTATCAGCAGCATAGCCAAATGCACCCGAACCCACGGGAGCATATCCCTCAGGTATTCCCAAGTCCCTGAAGAGCTCTTTTCCTTCATCTGTAGTGAACAGGTAATTAATTGCATGTATCCAGCAAGAGCCTATGCCTAAAGCTTCGGCTGCCAGCAGTGCATTCCCCAGGGCCAGTGTTCCATCTGCCTGTGAGGCAATGGCTTTTTCATCAACTGTAACAATGATATAAGTAGGGGCGTTGTAGAAGGGGCTGAAGTTTTCGGCTCTTGCCCTCTCCTCAAATCTTTGAACCCCGGATTTCTCAAAGGCACTCTTTGTTAGTCTTGTTATCCTGTCCAGAATAGCTTTATTCTGTATTACCGTAAAGTGCCACGGCTGCTGCCCCATTGCACTGGGTGCAAACTTAGCAGCATTGATTATAGTATCCAGTTCGCTGTCCTTGATTTGGTCAGGCTTATAATTCCTTATACTTCTTCTCTCAAATATAATTCTCAATGGATCTGCGCTACACATTTCATTTCCTCCTGTTTATTATGTTTAGATTTTTAATGGTTCCTTCCAGTGCTCCTTGATAATCTTGCTCTTTCTCCCGTAGTTCCGTAAGGCCTTATCTATTTTCCCACTCAAAGCAAATGCTCTAATCCTTTTACTATATAAAATACCTTCGGCGTATTGTCCTATCTGCTCTGCCAAAACCGCTTCCACGTCCCATAATACTTCTGCCGAAAGTACCGCTTTACCATGCTCCATAGTATTCGTCAGCCTTTCCGGAGCCTTCCTTCGCTCAATGAAACTATAGTCTCCATTATCCGTTACTTCATAAATCCAAAAATCAAATGCATTTCCGAAATGTTCATTTATTGAAACTCCATCAGAGCTTGCAACAGCAACCTTCCTTCCACTGTTCCGCTTTTGGAGAGTATGCTCCGGCTGGTCCTTGCCTTGGAGAGTATGCTCCGGTTGGTCCTTGCTATTCTGATTTCCCCTCAAAAAAGTACCTGAATAAACTTCCACCGCCTTACGGATTTCCTCATGTATATGTCCGTATGTCTGAACTACCAGTTTGTGCTGACTCTCCAAGGTTTTTTCAGGCAAGTGTCCTATTCTTTGGGTAAGAATTATTTGGCAATCGCTAACAGCTGACAATATATCCTCAAGATTGCCTTCAGACTCTCCACATTCTTCAGGTCCCGAGCAAAAGTTCTTTACTTTTCTGTTCTCCTGAAAAATCACTGCTCCATTTACGTACTTATATATTCTGAACTGAGAAGCGTGGCCGAAATGTATATCCACAAGCTTATCGTTACTTGACGTAACCGCTATTTTTAAAACCTTCTCAGAAGGATCCGCCGAAGGCTCTATGGTAGCTTTTTTCTCTCCCCAAGCTCCTCTGAACTCCGCCGAGCAATCCCTTCCTAAAGCACCAATAGCATCTGCTCGGCACTGCTGGCAGTGGTACATCTGCTTTACATGCTGACCGCAGATTTTTCTCAGGTCATTCAGTTCTTTATTGGTAGTAAGCTGCATATTCTCAAAAGCACTTCCGGGGGCAGGGATAAGCTGCATTATATTTCCTATATAGACACCGTATTCCTTCAGCTTTTTTACCACCTCTTCAATATGACTATCATTAATGCCTTTTATCATTACTGTATTAACCTTTGACACTATACCTAACTGAGCTAGCTTCCTTAATCCCTCCAGCTGGTTATTCAAAAGTATCTCCGCAGCTGCTTCTCCTATGTATGTAACTCCTTCGTAATTTACTTCCCTATAAATTTTTGCACCTATCTTTGGTTCGATGGTATTTATAGTTACAGTTATATGTGTCACTCCCAGCCTTGCCAGCTCTTCAGCATATTTTGATAAATACAAGCCGTTTGTTGAAAGGCAGAAGGTAATATCCGGGTCAGCGTTCCTTATAAGTTCAATAGTCCTTTTAGTAGCCTCGAAATTCGCAAGAGCATCTCCCGGCCCTGCAATACCTACCACCTTTAAGTTGTTAAGGCGACCTTTCACAAGCAGGAATTTTGCTAAGGCCTGTTCCGGACTTAAAATCTCACTTGTTACACCTGGCCGGCTTTCATTTACGCAGTCAAATTTCCGATTACAATAGTTACAGGCTATATTGCAGGCTGGTGCCACAGGTAAATGCATTCTTGCATTTTGGCAGCCTCCACTGTAGCAGGGATGACTATTTGTTTTTTCTTCTAATGTAACTGTTGAGGCTTTATTAATAATTTCCATTGTAACAGCTCCTAATAAAAAAAGGCCCGATTTGCATTTAATCCATCAGGATGCAAATCCGGCCTCCAGTCTATCTGGTCGGTCAATCTAAACATATTTCATACTATTCATACTTGTATTCTTTTGTATATTCTAGCATCTAAAAAAACATTTGTCAATTCTTTTTTTATTTTTCCTATATGTTTAATATGAATTTTATGTTGAATCAGTTGACAACGCTAAAAGTATATATTAAAATCATAAGCATAGTATTCATATTTATTTACTATGTTTATATCGATATTAAGAGAAAGGATGATATCCATGATTGAAGCAATAGAACTAAAAAGCAGAAACCAAGTATTAAGAGGCGTACTCCAAAAACCTGATCAAATAGATGGAAAAATTCCAATGATAATTATTTTTCATGGGTTCGGCGGGAACAAAATGGGTCCCCACTTTATGTTTGTCAGGTTTTCAAGGTTATTGGCGGAATTGGGGATAGCCAGCATCAGGTTTGATTTCGCCGGAAGCGGTGAAAGTGATGGAGAATTCGTCAATATGACTTTATCCGGTGAACTGGAAGATGCTGAAAACATACTAAAATATACAAAAACACTTGACTTTATAGATTTGGATCGAATAAGTGTTGTAGGTTTCAGCATGGGAGGAGCAGTGGCAAGCATGCTTGCAGGCATAAATAGCACCGACATCAAGTCATTATGCCTTTGGGCTCCGGCAGGAAACATGGCTGAAATTGTAATAAATGATTTTATTGGCTCCGGATATGAAGATTTTCTTGAAAAAGGCTATTATGAATTTGAGGGTCTTCCTATAGGAAAGGCTTTTGTTGATGACCTTACCAAAAAGGATATATATAAAGTAGCCTCAGGTTATAACAGGAACGTTCTATTACTACATGGAGATGCTGACGAGGTGGTTTCGATTGACGCTTCAAGAAAATATCTGGATTATTATGAAGGGCGGGGAAAGCTGATTGTTATTGATGATGCAGACCATCTCTTTAGTAAAAACTCCTGGAAAACACAGATAATCCGCGAAACTATAGCTTTTTTTACTGGAGCAGGATTATGATACTCGTTTTCGGTTCATATGCTATTAGCCTTGGCCGGAAAGGGATATGAACCTTTCCAGAAGTATTTTTCCATAGTCATTACTATGAATTCCGTTATATAGTGCTTCTACATCATATCCCTCTTTAGCCAGCTCTTCTCTCTCTTCCTCTATGTGTATTTTTGAAATTTCTTCATTGAACTCAGGATGGAATTGAACACCCCACACTTTTTCACTGAAGCGGACAGCATGAGAGGCCTCGAATGTATTATTTGCCAAAACTCTTGCCTTTGGTGGAAGCTTTATTATGGTTTGGGAGTGAACAGCATACCCCGAAAATTTTGGCGGAAGGACACCAAGGAGAGGGTCCTTTTCTCCTTCCCTATTAAGAGCAATATCAACCTCCCCATATTCCTTCCCATCAGGATGGTAATCAACTGTTCCTCCCAAAGCCTGAGCCAGAAGCTGATGCCCATAACATATCCCTAATATTGGAATACCCTTATGAGCAACAGACCTCAGCCATTTTTCTGTCGCAACACTCCAAGGCCGCCTGTCAGAAACCATAGCATCAGACCCGGTAATAATTATGGAAGATATGTCCTGTTCCAGGCTTGGAATAACATTCTCATATACCGGAACCACCAAAGCCTCCTCATAGGGAATACCTGCCTGCTGAGTAATCAGCCTATCACAATCCCCATATTTTTTTATTACCGAATCATATGTTATCCCTGTCTTGATAATAAGCAACCTTCCCATAGCATTTCCCCTTATTCCTGTTCCATAGTTTTTCAGAAAGACTTATCGTTGAGCAACGAGTACACTGATAATATCCTCTACAAGATTCAAACCGCCTATATATCCTGTATACCCTCTTGTAAGTACAGCTCTGTTGCCAACGGGATAGGATACTGTCAGGTGCCCTGCACCGATATTATAGGCTAGCTGCCTTTCCAGATGGCTCCCAACGACAAAGGCCGGACTGAAGGCGTCATAGAATTTCTGTCCGCTTGATGCTGGCCAATGCTTGCTTAAATGATACTGAATCTCTGAAGCATCAGTTTCATATATGATTTTTGTCCTGTAACCGGAGCTAAGCTTACTAAGATACTTATCGATTTTATTATACTTATCTTCATCATAAAAGTCGGATACTACGGTAAGTTCCGGGAGCCAGCCAAAATCGTCAGCCAAAAACCTTGTCAGTGCGGGAGAATAATTGCCATCCCCGACTACTACTGTGTACCTCTGAAAATCCTGGTCATTGTAGGTATCTGCTATTCTGTCAATATACCAGTAATAAAGTGAATTTTCCTCTTCAATAACTTTATCTACTAGTTCCTTTTCAATACCAAGCTCAATGCCAACCCTCCTCAAAAACTCTTCAGTTGCAGAGGGCCCGATTGGAAGCGGAAAGGTTATGTATGGCACAGAGTGCACATCCTTAAAGGTTTCTGCCCCATCGATACCATAAAACTCAGACACCACTATATTAAGCGCAGCATCTCCGGAGTTTTTAATTCCCTCTAGGGTATCATGTTCACTGAAGAAGGAATTGACCTCAAGCCCAAGCTTATGCAAGAGTGCTCTCAGATTATTAATATTACCTCTCCAAAAGGCATCCTGAGCAGGTACAATTCCCCATAAGTTTACCTTCCTGTGAACCTTTACTGGTTTTTTTTCTATATAGTTGCTTATCAGGGATTGGAGCACTAAGTCATAGCCCTTATAGCCATCACCCTTGAACCCGCCAGTCTCAGCACCAATTATGCTTATATCCCTCTCCTGAAATTCCCTTATGACAGAATGAATATCATCACCTATAATATCAGTCATACAGCCCGTAAGTACGAAATAAAGATCACCCTCAACCAGCTTCAGGGTATTTTCTATCTGTTCGGTGAGCCTATCAGTACCACCGAAAATAATATCCTTTTCCTTAACATTTGAGCTTGGAACCGCTAAGCCTCCACAATATCCTGCACCCAGATATCCTGTACTGCCCACCTGATTCCAATATATGCTTCCTCCGCAGCCCATTGCAGTGTGGAGGATGGGTACCACACCAGGTATTGCTCCGGCTGTATGCATTGCACCACCTAATGCACAAAAGGATCTTGGTCTTTCTATAAAACTATTACTCATATACTATTTTCCTCCTGTACAATATATTTGTATGGTTTATCAGTATACCAATCCTTATAATAGGGCTGTCTTACATTCTTTCTCAGATTTCTATTGAATGCCGGATTCTTTAAGACCCTGTTTATACAACGTGCCAGATCAAAGGCCCCTGTGTACCCAACATAAGTATTAGGACCACCATAAATAGGCAAAACAGGTATCCCCGACTTTGCAGCCCATACGTTGTCGGAATTATGTCCAAGGTATATGTCAGGTTTATTCTTTTCAATAATGTTTACTGTCTCATAAGGCTGTACCGTACCCACATTCACCTCTAAAGCTGAATTAGTTGTGATCAGCTTATCAAGAGCAGGCTCTCCAAATTCATCATAATGGTAAGGCCTTACTGCTACAATTTCCAGTCCAAGCTCCTGAAGCCATCCCGCGGTAGCCAGCGTTCTAACCTCTCCGGCACTAAGCATTGCCTTTTTGCCCTTCAGATTTTGGCGTATTGTCTTTAGAGATTTCTCCAGCTCAGCAGTTTCATTTTTAATAATCCTTTCAGCTACATCCTCAAGCTTAAAGAATTTTGCCACGTCACGAAGCCAAGAATTTGTATTCTCAATCCCGATGGGCATGTATCTGAGTAAGTATGGTACTTGATATTTCTCATTTAGATATTTGAGAAAGTAATCATCATGTGTAGGGCAGGTGCTTATGGACAAAGCAGCCTCAGTAGCATACTTCATATCCTCAGGATGTGTGAAGCATGGGAAAATCCGGACTTCCAGCCCTAGGGCATTCAGAAGTCTTGTCAGTTCCTTTTCATCTCCCGGTGTGCCGGAAGATACGTTCATAAGGTTGACTCGTTTACTGCGGCGAATTTTCTCAGCCGCCTCTTCAAGTTCATCCACTATTATCCGCTTCTCTTCCTTTTCTCCTTCCAACAGGCTTCTGGAAATAGCATGATATACAGCATCATATGCAGTTGCCATAACCTTGGTTTTAAAGCCCTCGCAGTGGACCGTAAGGATAGGAGCACTTACTTGTGACTTGACCTTTTCTACTACTCCGTCTATATCATCGCCTATAATACCGGGGACACAAGTGGAAACAACAATTATTGAAGCAGGCCGATATCTCCTATCAGCTTGTATAATAGCCTCTTCCAGCTTACCCTCTCCTCCTGAGACCACAACCCTATCATTTAGGCCGGTAGACAGCCACAGTGTTCCTCTTGGACTGGAACTGCCCCCTAAAATCTGTCGTCCTCTAACTGCCGCACTCTGTGAGTGACCGGCACCACCACAGCCCAGTGATCCATGCACGATTAGCACTGAATCAGGAAGGGTATTCAGCATTGAAAGCCCCGGAAGCAATTGGCATATTGAACCCTGACAAAAGCCTCTGTCGTTGTTCTTCAAGCAACCCCCATTAAATTTTTTCTTGAGGTCGCAGGCACATCCGCCAAAGTCAATTATTGTACCCAGACGTTCTTCTCTTCTTGGTGCTGCTTTTTCATCTACATAACTCAAAATTCTTCCTCCTTTATATAAGGTCGGTAATATTCTATAAGGGATATTACTATCTAAAAATACTAGTCACCGAGTATGAGCATTTTGCTAGATCATCTCAAAATATCTGTTCCACTCCCAATCAGTAACTGCACTATTGTAAAGCTCAACCTCATGCCTACCAAGTGTCAGATAGAGCTTAACAAATTCCTCACCAAAGTATTCTCTTGCCTTCTCACTGGCTGCGAAGCTATCCAAGGCAGCATCCATGGTTCTTGAGAATTCTGCACTGCCTTTATCCAATACCTCTGGTGGCACCAGTTTGTTTACAATACCATCGAGGCCTGACGCAAGGCTTGCTGCAATAATCAAATACGGATTTGCAGCAGCAGAGCCGCTTCTCTGTTCAAATCTGCTTCCCTTGCCAAGTCCCAGTAATGACCGTGTTGATACTGTCCTGTTGTCATGCGCCCAGGTTACATTTGTGGGAGCAAAGGAATTAAGCTGAAAACGTTTATAATCGTTTATTGTCGGCGATCCTAGCACCATAAATTCCTTCGAGTACTTTAATAAACCGGCAAGATAGCTTTTTGCCACCTCCTGATCGCTCTCAAAATAATTCTTCCTCTTATCCATATCCCAGAGGCTTTGATGCACATGATAGCCGTTGCCTGATTCCTGTGCCCAGGGCTTAGCCATAAAGGAGGCATATAGCCCGTGTTTTCTTGCCACTTCCTTTATGGAGTTTTTAATCAGAACAGTTTTATCAGCCATTTCCAGAGCGTCGCAGTACTCCGGTATAACTTCAATCTGGCCGGGTCCATATTCTATGTGAAAGGCTTCAAGCTCTATTCCGAAATCTTCAAGCCCTGTTCTCATTTCCTCTATAACATACTCAAGCTCGGCACCCTTGTATAATGAGTAGCATTGGATTCCGTCAAAAACCGGTTTTTTGTTTGAATCAAATAAATAAAACTCAAGCTCCGAGCCTACCAACGGTCTGTAACCCCGCTCCTCATACTTTTTTAGAACCCTTTTAAGCACCTCCCGTGGGTTAACTTTTACAGGATTCAAGTGCTCATCTACAAGCTCTGCAAATACAAAAGCACTTCCCTCTCTCCAGGGTATTCTTTTGAGAGTGCTCAGAATAGGTTTCGCAAACATATCCGGAAAGCCATTATTAAAGTTTGCAAGCTCTATATCATCATATACTCCGCATTGAACATCCCATGCAAAAGGAGCTTTCGCCAGTCCTGTACCGCTTTCTGCAATTTTGATAAAATGTCTTGCGGGAAGTCTTTTCCCTCGTAAGACTCCATTGATATCAGCAAATCCAACCTCAACAGTATGTATTTTATTTTCATCAATGAACTTTTTTACATCAACTAAACTCATTTTGTGTCACCTTCCATAAATTGATTTAATTCTACCAAGCTCGATAGAGTGAGCTAGATACCCTCACCATCTCCACTAACCCTGATTTCCCTGTAATGCTGGTGAATGTTTTCAACCTGTCCGGAAATCCTGTCACCTACATTTGGATTCTGCAGCTTTCTGATGAAGAACCATAGCCCTCCTGCTACCAGCCAACCTACGAATATGAAAATAAATGAAGGAAAGGGCGCAGGTGAAGTTGAATTGGAATATACACTCCCCACAATCGGCACCAGAAGTGTCAGCACTGTTATTACAGATAGAGTAATGTGCTTGCCCTTCAACTCTTTTTCTCTGTAAAGGTAAACAGGTGCTGAAATGGAAATCAAGGCATATACAAAAATGAAGCCATATGTTGCTATTGTTCCGGTCCAGCCATATATACTGATAATCAGATCATTGCTTTTGTAAAACTCGACGATATTAAACAAGCCACCTCTTGCGATAATCAGAATGAATGTAACAGCTGCCGCTAATATGGTTGATATAGTAATTGCAACATGGGGGGTTTTATTTTCTTCATGGGCGTTACCGACGGAGGAATGGAATAAACCGTGCTGGCCCATTGAGAACAATACCCTTGCTCCGGCATTGATACATGCTAAAAAGCAGGACCAAAAGCTTATCAGTGCACCAATTGAAATCAAGGGACCTAAAATCCCTATTCCTGTGAAGCTTGCAAGATCAGCCAGTGGAGCCGCCGACTCATTAAGAGTGGTAGCTTGACCTGCAAAGCCCAATATTTCAGTATGAGATAGTATTATGAAGAAGACACCCACAAAAACAGCACTTGTTGTGACTGCTCTTGGGATGGTCCTTAATGGCTTTTTAGCTTCATCTCCAAGGGACGCTGCGCTTTCAAAGCCCACAAAGCTAAAAAACGCAAGTACCAGTCCCAAGCCGATTCCACTGGGGGTAACTCCCTTTAGCTTTATTTGTGAGATATCGATCTTAAATCCCGATTTTGCCAGAACAACTACAGCCAATATGAAGATGAGCACGAGTGATATTATTTCAAATGCCAGCATCAGGGTTGCTGAAAGCTTGATATCTTTAATTGCAATAAACCATGCTATACCAACCCCAATAATTCCAATAACCAGTGGTGATAGAGTAATTCCTATATCCGACAGAAGCACATTTGCATAGTTTATAAAGCCCGCCAAAACTGCACTGGCTGTAAGTAAATAGGCCAGCACAAGAGCCCATCCGGAAATAACTCCGGTTCCTGAGCCCAAGCCCTTTACCACAAATGAATACAGAGATCCCGGAGAAGCAGACCTTCTGGTATATTGGTTCAGATTCGCTCCAACCAGAACTATTGCTATGGTGGCAAATAAATAGGAAAGCCATGTACCGTTGCCCGCAAAATAAAATACCAGCGGTATAACCAATGCCGGTGTTGCGCTGGGAGCAATATTTG
>JAEZIV010000346.1 GCA_023436515.1 Bacillota bacterium | reverse complement strand
CTCTAAGACAATGGTATTTCTAAAGGCTTATAATACCTCTTTGTAAGCAACATTTTGAGTAAAGCATTTGGCAGCACCAACAGCAGTTGCATATTCGGCGTTTTGTGGTGTCTGAAAGTTTACGTCGTAGAGCTTGCTCAACTGGGAAAATATATGGTCTGCCTGAGGAACATTGGTTAGATTTCCTGTTAAAATGACATCCTTTATTTTATCAATTCTAGTATTGAAAACTGCTATCATACCGATTGTCTGGAACACAAGATTAATTATTCCCATTGCAAGATCGGATTTTGAAACAAGATCACTAATCTTTCCAAAGTTTGAGGCTGTTGTTTCACTGGGAAGAGTTTCAAGAGCTTCCTTAGAGATATCTCCGATGGTAAGGTCCACATGTGAAAGGTCCCCGCCGTTTGCAGCTTCGATCAGTTCATCAAAATTCCTCACGTTAAGCATTCTGTTTGACAGCCCTAAAAGAGTTCCGCCTCCAACGCCGGTACCGCCCAAATGAACTGCTGTATTGCCTTCGGCCTTAACCAGCGCAGTACCGGTACCCATGCTGACAATAATGGCCTTATTGAGATTACTTAGAAAAAGGCCTCCCATACCAATTGCCATAAACTCATCAACCTTGCCGGTTGGGATACCAAAAAGCTTGTTGTTAATAAAGGAAGAGCCTACACCTGTAATCATGATTCGCTCAATATCCTCAATTTTAAAAGAATGGATATTAAGAAATTTTCCAAAGGCACCATACACAGATGCTATAGGATCATTTGCCCTTACAAGTAATGGGGCTATCATTGCCTTGCCGTCAAAACCAACTATTTTTGTAGTACTGCCTCCAATATCAATTCCTATAACCTTACCCACAAAACCACTCCTTAATGATATTCTAGGCTCTGGTGAACATTTTAACCAATGCTATAGCAACCCCTGTTATTCCTTCTCCACCTAACAGTCCTGAAGCTGCAACATTGCCATTTTCATCGGCCTTTGTCTTACGTAATATATCGGAAACAAACCTAATAATTCCTCCTAAAAATACTGCAGAAGAAATAGTAAAGGGGAGGAATAAGCCAATACCAAGGGTAGCCGTAGGCAGACCCAGAAGATAAAGGGCTGCTCCAAGGGCGGCTGCTATACCAAATACCACAGGGCTTCCTATACCATTAATCATAGTAGTTACTCCAAATGCCTGTCCGGCAGGAAGAGCTGTATCAGGTCCCACACCTCCGAACTGATCTATTATAGCAAATAATGAAATGGCAGCTACCACCGTACCAAAAACTCCACCAACTACTTGTGAGATAAGCTGAGCCTTTGGATTTGTTCCCAAGACCTGACCGGCTTTATAATCATTGAAGAGATCACCGGAAAAACCACTTGCTACAGCAACGCAGGCAGCTATAAACAATGCCTCGGTACCATCAATATTAACAAAAATTCTAATACCAAGCAAAACAATAATACCGAATATCTCCATTGGGTTGATTCCAGTCTGTCCGGTAATTGTTGCAGCCATAACAGATACAATGAACACTCCTGCAATAAGAAGGATTGAAGGAACAATTGAAAGCCCGCTCACAATGGAAAGTATGAAGGCCAGAGCTGTTGCTGCAAAAATAACAATTCTCTTAGCATCGAATAATTTTTTTTGTTCTCTCTCTTGAGTAGAAGTCTCTTGCTTTCCTGCAAAAAGCTTTTTAAATCCGGTAATAAGAATGCCGATAATTACCCCAATTCCTGTTCCGACAAGCATTCCTATACCTGAGCTCAGGGCAAATCCGCTGGCAGCGGCTGCATCTGCAAAAAGCCCAAGGGTTGGTCCAAAGGGGACTAGAAAAGCATTTGTTATCAATGCACCCAGGAACCAAACAGAGGTATACAAGGAGCCTAAAATATAACCCATACCTACTGCCATTGGAGAATTCGAGATACCGATACTGGTGCTGTTTTTGAACATAAAAGCATCTGGAACTATTCTCAGCTGATCTCTTAAAAAGGTGTACAGAGCTGATGCAGCCATAGTGCCAAAGAGTATCAGGGACTTCTGTCCGCCCTTGTCACCAACCTTTATGGTTTCAGCAGCAGCCTGACCAATGGGATAGGGCAGAGCATTCTTAACAATAAATCTGTATCTTAAAATATAAGAGGTAACGCTACCCAATAGCATTCCTGCCATAGCAATAAGAAGAACCTTTACGAAGTTTTCCGAAAAATTTTCAGCTCCCTTCCATATACCCATGATCCAGAGTCCCGGTAAAGTAAAAGCAAGTCCGCCTGCAATCATTGCACCGGCTGACATAGCCGTCTGTGTTATATTAATTTCATTATTTGTAGTTTTTCCGAAAAGCTTTAAAAGAGCCATAGATAAAACAGCCACGAAAATTGTTGGCCAAGGCAGTGCGCTCATTCGCAAGGCTACATACATTGAGCTTGCAGTAATAATGCATGAGCCAAGAGAACCTATTATAAGGCTTCTTAAGGATAATTGATCAACACCTAAAAATTTTCTTTCCTGATAAGTATTCAAATTAATACCTCCTCACAAAATAGACGTAATAAATTTTCTACAAGCCATGCAATATAGAATTTAAATATTTATTATTCTTGAACAAACGACACAATATGTGATTTGCTTTAGCGAATTAGTAATAATAAGTAAATAAACTTGGATTAATGCAGACATGCAGACAGATATTTGCAGGAAGGGCTAACCTGATTCTAATTTGATTGTACTCATAAAATCAACCTCCGTTCTCATTCCCAAAGGGGATATAAGTCGTTAATAATTGCTGCTATACAGCTTTTACAATTTCAGTCTGATTTCCAGAAGAATACCAGCTGATATACTATGATAACATATTCACAATCTTCCTGCAATAATTTTTGAGTGGCATGCAAACCGGCAAAACTGTGGAAAGTCTTTCGATATTTATAATGTATACATGTATTGCATTTACAAAATATTTACAAGAATAGCTTGTGATAGTATTATTATTACTATAGCTTTGTGATAAGCGGTAATTGTCCGAAGGCTTTGTTTTTGTGTTTTTTTGCGATTTTATTATGAAGAAATATTTTGGATACCATAATAAAATATGTTAGTATATTAGGTAAAGACTAAACAGAGAGGGGATTTTCTTAAAATGAATTCAAGTGAGATGAGGCTTGCAGTCCTTATTGATGCTGAAAACGTTCCATACAGCAATATCAAAGGTATAATGGAGGAAATAGCCAAGTACGGGACACCCACCATTAAGCGAATATATGCCGACTGGACAAAGCCGACAATTTCAGGATGGAAAAATGTACTTCTTGAAAATGCTATTACTCCAATTCAGCAATACAGCTACACCTCGGGGAAGAATTCCTCCGACTCTGCCATGATAATTGATGCAATGGATATTCTTTATTCGGGGCAGGTTGAAGGTTTTTGCATTATTTCTAGTGACAGTGACTTTACACGACTTGTAACTAGGTTGAGAGAATCAGGAAAAAAAGTCTTCGGCATTGGAGAACGAAAGACTCCGAGCCCATTTATCTCGGCCTGTGATAAGTTTACTTATATTGAAATAATCAGTGGTGCTGCACAGACAAATACCAGCTTTGATAATAATGACAATACTGTAAAGAAGGACGAAATCACTGAAAAAGAACCAAAGACCAATACTTTATCAATTGGTAAGGACATAATCAATCTTATTTCTGTTTCTATCCATGATGTAGAAGATGAGAACGGCTGGGCCTTCCTTGGTGATGTGGGAAATCTCATCATTAAAAAGCAACCGGATTTTGACCCCAGAAATTTCGGATTTTACAAGCTTACTCACCTTATTAAAAGGTTGAAGGAATTTGAGATTGAAGAGCGTGATACAAATAATACAAAAATCAAGCATATATAAGTCAGTAACAGAATAAAATAAGCTGGTGAAATGAAAAGTTAAATTCCACTTTGCATGGTT
>JAEZIV010000337.1 GCA_023436515.1 Bacillota bacterium | reverse complement strand
ATTGAGTACAGAGTCCTTCACCTCAGCAAGTATATATATGTAGTCTTTATCCCACATTGTTCTAACAGTTGCAGTTGCTCCATCCTTACCCATAGAAAAGTTGTTTACATTAATTACCTTGGCTTTTTTCCAAGCAGAGTCAATCTTTCCATCGATCTTTGCAGTTCCCTTTATAGCCTCAGATAGCTTTGGCATTGCAATCAGCTCAAGCCTGCCATAATCTGCTGCTACCTTGTTGCCTGTGTATTTTTTGTTATTCCACACATACTGATTTTTTCCGTCTTTGATGAGTATATCCAGTCCGATTGACTTAGCAGCCGCTAGATTAGCCATAGGAATCTTTAACTCTACAGCATAGCCCTTTCCTGAGTTCTTAACCTTGCTCGTAATTCCTTTTTCACCGCTTAGCTTGTTGGACCTTGTCACGGTTATCTGTGATGCTTTTCCGTTATTGTCCAGCATAACTTCTACAGAATCTGCAGAGTCCTTTTTAGCATCAGCTACATTTATAAGCAAGTACAGGTTCTTATCATCCCATGCTGCTGAGAATTTAGACCCAGTCTTTGAATCTATTACATTAGCGGTCTGAACATCATACGCAAGCTCTGTGGCTCCGTCTATCTTCTTTGGAGTATTTTTGAACACCTTTACTTTATTTATGTATACAGGTAGCTTTGATGCATCGGCTATCCCCCAGAATGCAGGCTTTGCTTGGAAATCCTGATCAAAGAGCAGCGGGTCTGAGTGTGAATCCCCAACGCCGTCACGCAGCCAGGTCCTATCATCTGTAAGCCCCCATATGGTAACATTTGTAACTGCTTTCTTTTTCTTTAACATATCAAAAATTTCTTTGTATCTGTAACCCTGATTAATTGCGTCAGCATCCGACGCTATGTGCATATCTATATCCAGCTCTGTAAGCTGAACCTCAAGCCCAAGCTTTGACATAACATCAATACTCTTCTCTATTTCCTGAATAGAAGGAGCAGCAAGTTTGTTATGAGACTGTAAGCCTACGCCATCAATTATGCCCTTCTTCTTCAGGTCGGCAGCAAGCCTTTCGATAGCAGCTCTCTTGCCGGCATCTTCAGTGCTATAGTCATTATAGAAAAGCTTTATTGCTCGGTTGCCCTTTGCATCCTTCTTGTTCACAGCCTTAACAGCTGCATCAGCAAACTTGAACGCCTGCTCAATGTAATCCTTACCTACGACACTGTACCAGTTTGAGTTTGTCCTTAAACCCTTTTCATCTCCACTGGGGTCAATAGCTTCATTTACTACATCCCAAGCGTACACAACACCAGGGAAGTTTTTCTCATAATGTGATACTACCGTTAAAATGTAATAATTCATTCTCTTAAGCATTACATCTCTTGATACATATGGCTTGTTCACATCATACCCTTGTCTAAATAGCCAGTCAGGAGTCTGAGAATGCCATACCAGGGTATGTCCTCTTACACCCATTTTATTGTCCTGTGCAAATTTTACTATAGCGTCTCCCCTTGTAAAATCAAACATAGGCATGGACTCACTATCGCTCTTATATGCCTTAAGGGTGGCATCCTTATCAAGAACAAAGTCCGGCTTCATTTCATTTTCACAAGTAATACTGTTAAAATGCTTTGTAATAAGTCCACTTGTTGCTGCATAATTTACGTTATCTGAGCTCAATGCTTGTCCAGGAACAGCCATTCCTATTGAAAAATTATTTTTCAGAACATCCTTCAAGGAAGGAAGGTCCTTTTGATAAGAAGCTGCTTTTGAGACAACGCCTGTAACCAATATATCATCCAGGTAAAATACCAAGTCAGCTTTAGGTGCCTGGAAGTACAACAGGGACCTGTCATAGGAACTATTATGTGTATACTCAGCCTTTATTTGAGTCCCCTTACCACTAGGTATCCCAACCTCTGTAACTTGTGGGTATTGAACCTCAGCACCCTTTTCATTTTGAACTGAAATATTTATCTTCTGTTCTTCGCCGCTCTTCTGGTATACCCATGCTGATATGCTGTAAACTCCGCCTGCCTTAAATTTGCCGGTTACATCATACTGTGCACCTTGCCAGTTCTGAGTTCTTCCGAAAAGCTTTAGGCTCTTGCCACCATCATTATGTGAAGCCTCTGTACTGACTTCAATACTTGAGCCTCTGCCCTGCCAGTCCCCATTTCCAGCCTCGAAATCAGAACTTATAATAGTTTCTGCTGTGGCTGTTGCAGCCGCTGCTGTACCGCCCTCATAGGAAATTGTAACATCATCCAGATAGAATTCTGTCGCATTGCCCGGAGAATTCTCTCCCTGAATCCAGAAATCACATTTGCCAAGGTCTTCTGCACTTAGCTTGAAGGTCCCTTTAAATTCAGTCCAAACACCGGATGCCACTTCCTTCTGGTCATAGATAGCAGCAGTCTGCTTTGTAGTTTCTGCCTGTAGAGTCAGTTTCCGTACACTACCTGAGTTTTGCATAACCCATGCAGAGATGGTAAAGGTTCTATCCTTAACTGCCAGGGACTGTAAATCATAAAACAACCCCTTCCATCCATCCCCTACCTCTGAAGCCTTCAGGCTCTTGCTGCCATTGCGGGCCTTTTCATCTGTAACTGAGAGTTTTCCTGCATTAAACCTTGTAACCCAGTTGCTAAGCTTGCCATCTTCGAAGTCAAACTTCAAGACTGTTGCATCACTGGCATAGGTAACCATACTTCCTGCATTTGCAAACATAATACTGAAAAGCATAATGAGCACCAACAGAGCTGCAATTACCTTCTTGTTTTTTGCCATAAGAAATTCCCTCCTGTATTTAATTACTAAATCCAATAATATCTAATATGACTAATTTCTACAAGTCATAATTAGCTATAATTATTTCAAAAATTGCTTTTACAAGAAATTAGCGGGAATATTCCAAAACTTTGCAAAATAAAGCCTCGGAAGGGGTACATAGATAGCGATATAATATCGGAATATAGATTCTTTACGGATATGAATTACTAAATTTACTAATCTATATATATTTTACTTTTACCAGAAACTATTTGCAAGAAAAAACAAGAAATTAATCAGTCTTTTTACATATAAAGCAACAACCGGTTTAAGCAGACTCTACCCATCCCGGTTGCTATTTTAAACATAAATAGGTTGCTTCAATAAAAACATAGTAGGGTTATGACTTCCTCAGCACTAAGAAAGGTGCTGCTTAAGGAATAAGCTGAGTGGTACTCATGAGTTCTCCACCAGTGTAAATATGGGTTGCACAAGAGACACAAGGATCAAAAGACCGTATGGTTCTACCTAATTCTACGGGATTATTGATATCTTTCACCGGTGTACCTATCAATGCCTGTTCCGCAGTGCCCTTCAAGCCGTTACTGCTTCGGGTTGATAGATTCCAGGCAGATGGAGTGATAATCTGGTAAAATGAAATAACCTGATTGTTGATTTTAAGCCAGTGCCCCAGTGCTCCTCTGGTGGTATCAATCAGACCAATACCCTCAGCTGCTTGTGGTATAAAATATTCCTTTTGCACAGCTTCGCCTGGTATAAGCTTTTCTAGTAACGTACTCATAATTAATGTTATTTTCCTGGCTTCTAGAACTCTGGCGATAGTCCTGTCCATAGTCGATATACCATTTCTATAATCTCCCGAGAGCCATTGCCTTGCAAGGGGACCAGACTCAAAAGGCAGATTGTTGTATCTTGGCGCCTTGACCCATGAATATGCATTAGGCTTGCTCATATCAGCTTCAGGATCAGCTTCAAAAGGTTTCTCTGAGTCTTTTTTTTCCTTATACCAGGCATAATCAATTTCTTCAGTTATATTATCCTGATTGAATTCACTTGTTTTACCACCGGTATACACAAGGGGATTCACATATAATGTTCCTAGATTCTTATAGCTGTTGAAGCAACCAAAGCTTAACAGGTTACCATAACCTCTTCCGATAGAAAAGTATTCCCTATAATACTCAGCAATGGTATATACATCCGGAAGCATTCTATCATTAATAAATTGGTATATGGAATGTAGTATTGATTTTATTTTAATAATCTTATCAGTAGTGGCCTGAGTTGTAATTCCTCCAATAAAGACCCCGTGGTTATGTGGAACCTTACCCCCAAGTACTGCAAGCATTTCATGGGCACTGCGGCTTATTTCAAGAGAATCAAAGTAATCCTTAACAAGTCTCTCATTCTTTTCTTTTGGCAGCCTGAAATCATTATGTATTGTCTTAAACAAAGGGTACCCCTCAGGGAGCTTTACAAAGTCCGGAATGGTATATTGATAAAAATGCCGGAGGTGGTTCTGTAGGAATTCACATCCATGTAGGATATCTCTTAAATATCTGCCCTGCTCAGACGGGACGATACCCATCGTTTGCTCCAGGGCAAGGGTTGAAGCCACGGAGTGTGCAGTCGAACAGATCCCACAAATACGCTGAGTAAAATATACAGCATCAAGGGGACTTCTGTTAATGAGCATTTTTTCAAAGCCACGAAATAACAGTCCCTCTGTTTTAGCATCTACTACCCTGTTATTTTCAATATCCGCTTGTATTTCCATGAAGCCACTTATCCGGGTTACAGGGTTAATAACAATCCTATTTGTCATCTTCCGACCTCTCCTGTAGTATTATAGGTGATAAATGGTTCCATCGCGTCAGGAAATCCAAATTGTGCACACCCTATGCAGGGAGTGTCATCCTCAACAGGCCAGTTCACATATTGATTCCAATGCCTGATTGGGCAGTCTATGCGCGTTACAGGTCCGCGGCAGCCCAATTTGAACATACAGGTTTTATCACCTAGCTTTTCAGCAAAGATTCCTTTATCAAAATATGACCTGCGGGGACATCTATCATGAATTAATGTATTGTAAAACAAAAGAGGTCTATCTCTGGTATCAAGTGCTGGTTCTCCGTAAAGAAGAATGTGAGCCAGTGTGCCCATAAACCAATCCGGATGACAGGGGCATCCAGGCAGCTTTATGACCTTTCTGTTTAATACACTCTGCACGCTGACACACTCAGCAGGATTAGGTCTTGCTGCAGAAACTCCACCATGGGTTGCACAAGCACCTATTGCGATAACAAAAGCTGCCTTTTCACCAAGGCTTTTTACTGCCTCCAGTGCAGTTACAGGCTTTCCGTTCAGTCGCCCGATTATGTTATAAAGGCCATTGTTCTTTTTGGCAACAGCTCCTTCGACAGCAAGAATATAGTCACTTCCCAGGACACTAAACAACTGCTCCATGGCATTCTTCCCTTCGCTGACTGAAAGACTGTTATTATAGATAAAATGAGTCATCTGGGAAATCAAGTACATAAAATCAGGCTTTGATCCATCCAGAAGTGATATTATGTTACCTGAGCACCCGGTTAATTCAAGCCACACAAGCTTTTTTTTCTTTAGAACTCCCTGCCTGATTTGTGTCTTAACAGTTTCTACAAGCGTTGCGGCTGAATTGAGTCTTTCTTTATATTCGGGGCAGGTAATGCTTACATTACTCATTTCACACCAACTTTCCAACTACTTTTAGTTTGCTTAGTATCGGCTGACCCTTATGACAGGATGAAAAATCATTGGTCAGGTCCTTGCCCGCCGCAAGTCCAAAGTGTGTTGCAGCTGCCCAGGCAGCATTATTTGTAACATCATAGACTGTACCATTTACCGCTACATATGCCGGATTACCACCTTTTCCATCAAACTTAGACAGCTCTTGCAGCGTGAATGTTGCTTGGTTTCCCTGCACTGCAGGTTGCTGTGGTGCCGACATTTCTGCTATAGGAGAAACCCCGGCTTGAAATGGCATTTGCTGTGACTGTAAGGGCAGCGACTGCTCCATGGCTCCCATAACAGACTCAAGTACAAATATTCTATCTCTTAAGTGATTCAGAATGAGGTTTCTTGTATAAACGCATGGAGTTACATACAGCAAGTTTACATCATAATTAATTTCTGCCATAATACGGTCTAGTCTTTCATTTTTCAGATCTTGTACTCTCATACCTTCCCCTCTGCCAATAAACTTACTATATTCAGTATATTCCGAAGGTGTATCCTTTGTGATTTACATAATTATTACTCACCAATTGGGCTCGAAGCATTTACTAATTCACTAATAATTTTCTCAACCTCAAGACAAATACTATCAAATTCTCTTCTAAGGGTTTTGCTCAGTTCACATCCAAATCCCGTTTCAGCTGCTTCAATACCAATAAAATAGCCCTTTATTGGCTTTGAATATAGTTTCATCAAGCCAAAAATACTCATATCATGCTGAAAGTGGGTGTCCCCATATGCAGTAATCGCTTCTTGCAGCTTACAGGAGTAAACGCTTCCTGCAACTGCTCCGGAATATACAGCATCTAAAATTATAATAAGATCAGCTTCCTTAAACTGATGAAAGCAAAACTGAAAATCAGTTTCTGCTACAATAACTTCAATATCCATTGATTCCAGGCTGTTTTTTAAGTTTTCCAGAACGGCTATAGCAATGCCATCATCCATCATAAGCCTGTTCCCAATACCAATAGCTTTTATCATGGTATATTCTCCAGCTCATCGAATTATTCCCGAATAATTATTCTTATATATATATATATATGCTGAAACCGGTATGAAAAGATTAAAACACCATATTTAAGAATAAAACTTTCACACATACCTTATATGTCTTTATCCGTGGGCATTTCAAAAAAATCAACAAATTATCCCCGTTCATTTGAAATAGCAGTTCCCTTAAGATATACTTTCGTATACAAAAGAGTATTGAACTACTATCCAAGACAGATTTAAGTACAACCGAGATCGGTTATCTACTGGGTTTTCAAGTGCAAGCCATTACACAAAGACTCTCCACGAAATGATGGGATGTACTCCCACGAAATTCAGAAATCAAAAAATGTGTTTGATTATTGTCTCATTCCGCAAAAGGCTCATTCTGGACGTTGGTCTGATAGAGCATGATTCCGCAATACTGCTTTATTTTGCAATAAATCTACACTTAGGGTAGTGGGCACACCCCTTGAACTGTCCATACTTACCGTTTCTTAAAACTAAGTTCCCACCACATTTTGGACATAGATTAGCGGCAACCTTGACGGTCTTCTCAGCAATAGAACTATGTATCGCCTCGACGTGTGCCTTCCGATTCTTTGTGTTATCAACATTTAGGGAAAGCAACTTTTCATATATCTGTTCCTTTATGGAATCTGATATAGTTTCAGTGCTATATTTCCGGATAGTCTTTGCTAAATTGATAGTATAAACAACATCCGTATTAGACTTTACCTTCAAGTCAGCTTTGGTAGTAAAGGCTACAATCGAAACATAATTAATTTCTTTACATTCACCCAACACTTCCATTAAGGCTTGAATATGACCGTAATTCTGCCTTATAGGATTATTGAGCTTTTCCTTTCTCTTGTAAATTACTTGCGTCCAATAATCATCGAACTCATTACCTAGTATCCAGCCTTGATAATTCTTAGTTTCAATTACGAATATACCATAATTGGAGATTACAACATGGTCTATCTGTGATGTTCTACCTCCGACTTGCAGCATTATATTATTAATAACCTTGTACTTTTGGGGATCAAGTTTTGACAGAAAAAACGCTACTGACTTTTCCCCAAAATAGCCTTTAATCCTAGGCATGAAAAGTTTTAGTATACTTGCAAAAAGGATTAAAACCCATATGTACCAGGTTGGCAGTTCTTCAATCAAAAAAATAAGTGCAAGTGTTCAAACCATTATTGATGGTTTAACACTTACACCTTTACGCTCGTGGATCGAGCCCCTCAATTAATTTATAAATACGCTCCTTTTCTTCATGGAGCACATCAGATACCAGCCTTGTCCCAGGCAAAATAAAAGGGTGTAACCAACATGATTACTTCTCTTCCTCTTCTTGATAAACTGCAATTTTATTGCCATCGGGGTCAAGGCACCAAAAAGAGTATGCACCCCAAGGCTTCCTTTCAGGGGGTGATATTATCTCTATACCGGGGATTTCTCTTAACAATCGCTCATATAGCGTATCTATGTTCGCATCACTGAATGACAACCACACATTCTTGTCCTTAGCAACTTTTACATTACCCGGATCGTATACAGCAATCTTACAAAATCCATAATGGCTACCTTCAACAAAGGGCTCCTCTTGCAAGAAAATTTTGTAAAACTCTGCAAGCCGGGGTGCATCATCAGTCTCTAGACAACACTATGCGGATAGTGTAAAACATTGAACATTCAATATATACCCGAGTGAATTTAGAACTGCTTCTTAAATATATTGCTTAGTATTTTGTACGCAGCTTTTCATTGTTCCTTAGCGACTTAATGCTGGCTTCTATAAACACATAGTAAAAATCGAACTGCCATGATAACAGATTTCACTAGAAAGCTTATTTTAAGCTCAAAAAAACGCGAGTATCTTCTTTAGAAAATACTCACGCCAATTTTCAACAATAAAATATATTCAATTTATAAATTAGAATCTGTCACTATATTAATTTGGTCGGATGATAAACCTCACTGCATTCCGGACATACATACTCCACATTTTGCTTTTTATAGGTATAGCGTGAACACAACTTATCCTTACCGCACTTCGGGCATATTACTTCCTGTCCTTTTAATAAGCGAATTGCAATCTCTCTTGTCAGCTTTGTATTAGAAGCCATCGCGATTACCTCTACAAATTACTGTTTGCTTATTAGTTCTAAGTGCTATTTGCTTTTATATTCAATCCTTTTTTTTCTTTTCTTTTTCAATAGCTTGCAATGCTTCTGTTTTACTTCCGGTGGTGGAACGAATCGAGAAAGCAATGTTCACAATATGATCCAATATTCTTTGCATGGAAAACAAAACGGAATAAATGCTATTTGATACCTCGACAGGGTACATTCCGGAGCTCAGGCGTACCACATGTTCGTTACGCGTAGAGGATATTAGCTTTTTAGTTTCCTTGTGAAGGTTTGAAATCTTTCTAAAATTTTCGGTTCTACGCTTTGTAAACGCATCAAACCCTAAGTCGAACATATCAGATATATGCCGGTAGATTTGGTCAAGCTCTTCTTTGGTCTGATCTAAAAACTTTACATTATGTTCTTTCATGTAACTGGTTTCCTTTACCATGAGTACCGC
>JAEZIV010000265.1 GCA_023436515.1 Bacillota bacterium | reverse complement strand
GTTCTAGGCACAGTTCAGCACCTTAAGGCTGAAAAGTCACTGGAGAGCCTGAAATCACTCTCTTCACCCGTCGCAAGGGTAATCAGAAATAAAATGAGAATTGAAATACCTTCAAGGGAGGTGCTTGTAGGTGATATATTGTTATTAGAAGCCGGAGACTTTATCAGCGCAGATGGAAGAATCCTTGAAAACCACAGCCTCCAGGTTAACGAAAGCTCACTGACAGGAGAGTCTGAAAGTGTGGTAAAAACAAGTGAAATAATTGAAGGTACCGATGTTGCAATCGGGGATAGAAAAAACATGGTTTTCACCGGCAGTCATGTAACCTATGGCAGAGCAATTGTAGCTGTTACTAATACCGGTATGACTACCGAGTTAGGTAAGATAGCCTCACTAATGGATGCCGCGGAAAACAAGCAGACACCATTACAGGTAAGCCTTGATAAGTTCGGCAAAAAGCTGGCTATAGCAATTCTTGTCCTCTGCGGAATTATTCTGGCAGTTAACATTACCAGGGGTTACACTATTATTGACTCCTTCATGTTTGCAATCGCCCTTGCAGTTGCAGCAATTCCCGAAGCCTTGAGCTCCATAGTCACAATAGTTCTTGCCATCGGTACTCAGAAAATGGCAAAGGAAAATGCCATAGTTAGGAAGCTGCATGCCGTTGAGAGTCTTGGAAGTGTATCGGTTATATGTTCTGACAAAACCGGTACCCTGACACAAAATAAGATGGTGGCTAAAAAAGTTTTTGCCGGCTGGAAAGTATTCGATTCCGACAAGCTGGATATGAAGAATGATCTTCAAAGAGCAGTTGTAAAAATCAGCATATTGTCCAGCGACGCTACAATAAACGATGGTACGGCTGTGGGAGACCCTACGGAGGTGGCCTTTGTCAAGCTGGCAAATGATTACGGTTATGAGGAAGAGGACGTAAGAGATGAGTATGTCAGATTGTCAGAGGTCCCCTTTGATTCAGACAGAAAATTAATGAGTACGCTACACAATATCGAGGGGCAATTTATGATGTTTACCAAGGGCGCGCCTGACGTTGTTTTAAGCAGGTCGAAAAGCGTACTGACAGAGCATGGAGTAAAGCCCATTGATAAGGAAAATATCGAATTCATTGAGAAGGTTAACAAGGAATTCTCTCAGGATGGCCTGCGTGTCCTTGCTTTTGCAAGAAAGGCTTTTGACTCACAGGTTAACCTTACTACTAAGGATGAAAATGATTTGACCTTTGTAGGTCTGGTTGCTATGATTGACCCTCCAAGGGAGGAGTCAAAGCAGGCAGTGGCAGACTGCATACAAGCAGGCATCAAGCCTGTTATGATAACCGGCGACCACAAGATTACCGCTTCTGCTATTGCTAAGCAAATTGGCATCCTGGATGGACACAGCCACGCTGTTGAAGGCGTGGAAATAGAAAAAATGTCCGATGAGGAACTAAAAACCAAGGTTGAAAGCATATCTGTCTATGCTCGTGTGTCACCTGAGCACAAAATACGTATTGTTAAGGCGTGGCAGGATAAGGGCAATGTAGTTGCCATGACCGGTGACGGTGTAAACGATGCACCCGCCCTAAAGCAGGCTGATATAGGTGTGGCAATGGGTAAGGTTGGAACTGAGGTTGCGAAGGATGCCGCATCAATGATTCTAGTGGATGATAACTTTGCAACAATAGTTAAGGCTGTCTCAAACGGCAGAAGTATTTACACAAATATTAAGAACTCCATAAAGTTCCTATTATCAGGTAATACGGCTGGTATTATGGCAGTACTCTACACCTCAATTCTTGCTTTACCTCTGCCCTTTACAGCAATACACCTATTGTTTATAAACCTTCTGACTGACTCCATGCCTGCTATAGCCCTTGGTCTGGAGCCTTACAGAAAAGATGCTTTAAACTCAAAGCCACGAGATATAAATGAACCCTTACTGAGCAGAAGCTTCCTGGTGCAGGTTATTTTCGAAGGAGCCATCATTGCAGCAAGTGCATTGGCTGCCTTCTACTACGGACTTAACTTTGGCGGTGCTACTCTAGCTAGCACAATGGCCTTTTCGGTACTGGCCCTTGCAAGGCTGATACATGGGTTCAACTGTCGTTCAAAATATCCTTTATTCAAGATTGGCATCTTTACAAACAAGTTCCAATGGGGTGCGGTTTTATTGGGAATGCTGCTGCTTACATTAGTACTCACTGTCTCACCTCTGCAGAAGCTATTTGAAATTAACCCTGACGTAATAAATCACATTTGGGTTATAGGTTTATTGGGCCTTGCTCCCTTCGTTCTTATTCAGATATATAAGACAATTAGAACCAGTATAATAAAGTAAGCAGGAAGCCAAAATAATATTGGATTCAACTTATAGGAGGAGCTCATGGGTAAAAATAAAAGCACAAAATCTGACGGAGCAAAAAAATTTGCAAATACACAGGATTTGAGCAACAAAACCCGTTATTCTATGGGCGCTGAGCCCAATGTGAAAACTTCATCACCGAAATAAGCTCACAAGTCCCCGGATAAGTTATAAACCCATCCGGGGACTTATTTGTTATGTTAATAGGTCAAATACCCTTCGTTTATTACTCTGTTTGCTAATTATCCGATTTATAAAACAATTTTAAGAGTCGTAAAAAGTGGCTTGCCTCTCTTAAAACATGATCTCCCAATAGGGGAATTATGATTGACTTGATTTTACAGGCAATTAGCCCTTGAGTTCCTTTCTCCTTAAAATCTCTTATCCTCTGAGTAGCATTAAGGCTATCGCTAGTCACCTTTCCCGGAAAAGCCTGCCATTTTGCTCAGGCTTCTATGATAGATTGGGTAAATGCAAAAAAGCTGTAACCGTTAACCATGATGGTTATCAGTTACAGCTAAAGGTTTAAGACATTTGCTCTTTTTTATTTATCTGGCTGTATAATGTGTATGGAGCAGTTCATGTGCTTTATGGGCTCCGGCTTCACCCATGTATTCAGAATAGAGCTTCTGAATTTCAGGATTCTCGTGAGACTTTCTAAAAGTACTTGCCTTGTCTATATCATAGAGTCCCTTAACTCTTGCAGCCTTTACCTCGTTAGTCTTGTTCTTATCCATGATAATGGGCTGTCCGCCGCCGTTAATACAACCGCCTTCACAAGCCATTACCTCGATAAAGTGGTAGTCGGCTTCACCTGACCTGATTTTATCAAGCAGCTTTGCAGCATTTGCAGTACCATTTGCAACTGCAACCTTGATTTCCATATCAGCCACGCTTACAGTAGCTTCTTTTATTCCCTCTAAGCCTCTTACGGCTGTATACTCAATTGCTTCCAGAGACTTGCCTGTTAGTTTGTCGGCAACTGTACGAAGGGCAGCTTCCATAACTCCGCCGGTGTTTCCAAAGATAGTACCCGCACCGGAATAAGCGCCGAGAATACTGTCTCTTTCTCCGTTTTCAAGCTCTGTAAACTTTATACCTGCCTGACGAATCATTTTCGCAAGCTCTCTTGTTGTGATTACTGCATCTATATCTCTTAACCCGTTAACCTGCATTTCTTCTCTGTCAGCCTCATATTTTTTAGCTGTACAGGGCATTACTGATACAACAAATACCTTATTTGGGTCTACATCAGCTTTAATGGGGTAGTAGGATTTAGCCACTGCACCAAACATTTGCTGAGGTGACTTACAGGTGGATAGATTATCCAGGAAATCATGATGGTTATGTTCGCAGTATTTTATCCATCCCGGTGAACAGGAGGTTATCATCGGAAGCTTACCACCATTCTTAATTCTCTGAAGCAGCTCATTGCCCTCTTCAATTATTGTCAGGTCAGCACTGAAATTGGTGTCAAACACCTTATCAAAGCCCAATCTCCTCAACGCTGTAACCATTTTTCCTTCGACATTTGTTCCTGGAGCATAACCGAACTCCTCACCAAGTGCAACTCTTACCGCAGGAGCAGTCTGAACCACAACATGGAGCTCAGGGTTTTCAAGAGCCTTCCACACCTTCACAGTGTCATCTCTTTCAGCCAGTGCTCCAACAGGACAGGCTTTTATACATTGACCGCAGTTGATGCAATCATGTCCTGCAAGACCCTCTTCATATGCGGTAGTAACTGTCATATGAGCGCCACGGTAAGCATAGTCTATTACCCCAACATCCTGAACCTTTGAACAGACACTGACACATCTTCCACAAAGTACACATTTGTTAGGATCTCTAACTATTGGACCGGAGGTATCTATTGAGCCCTTATCAACCTTGCCGCTGTAAGGAAGTCTGTCAATACCATTATCATTGCAAAGGCTTTGCAGCTCACATCTTTGATTCCTTGAGCAGGACAAGCATTCCCTATTGTGGTTGGACATAATGAGTTCAAGAATATTTTTTCTGGCTTCCCTTACGGTACTTGTTGCAGTCTTAACCACCAAGCCCTCAGATACCTTAGTCACACAAGCAGGATGCAGGCCTCTCCAGCCTTCTACCTCAACTACGCACACTCTGCATGAGCCGGGTTCATTAACACCCTTCATGAAGCATAAGGTAGGAATATCAATATTTATTTTTTTTGCAGCGTCAAGTATTGTTGTATTCTTTTCGACTTCCACTGCAATACCGTCTATAGTAACATTAATCAAGTCCATCTTTAACCTCCATCTACGTGATTTCACGTGTCAAATAAAAGAAAAATCAATTATGACTCTTCCAGCGTGAAAGATTCATCTTTTACGCTCTGCCTCCGCCCATGTGGCATACACCGGTTCTGCATTTACCATTTATATGTTCGAGAAACTCTTCTTCAAAGTATTTAATCAGTGTTAACAGCGGTACAGGAGCACTTTGACCCAATCCGCAGAAGCTTGAGGTTTTCATGGTCTGTGCAAGGCTCTTCATTTTGTTGAAGTCCTCCATAGTAGCTGTACCCTCTGTCAGTTTATCAACAAGTTCAACCAGTCTATAGGTTCCTTCTCTGCAAGGTGTGCATTTACCGCAGGATTCTTCTTCAAAAAACTCCATGGAATTCTTCAGGTAATCCACCACACAGTGGCTGTCATCTACCACAACTACTGCACCTGAGCCCAAGGATAAACCGGCTTTCTTAAGGTCATAGTAGCAAATTTTAGTGTCAAGTAAGCTCTCGGGGAAGCAGCTTCCTGACTGTCCACCCATGTGAACAAACTTAAGCTTGCGTCCGTTTGTAACTCCACCACCAAGGTCATATATCAATTCTCTCAAGGTCATTCCGAAGGGTATTTCATATACTGCCCTGTTCTGAACATTACCTGATAGACACATTAATTTAGTTCCGCCACTGAACTCAGTACCCTTTTTGCTGAAGGTATCTCCGCCGTCCTTTATTATCCAAGGAATACAGGAGTAGGTTTCAACATTGTTTAATATTGTAGGCATCTGGTACAATCCGCAGTTCTTGATATAAGGTGGCTTCTGTCTTGGTCTTCCTGTCTTTCCTTCAATTGATTCAACCAGAGCAGTGTTTTCACCGCAAACATATGCACCTGCACCCGAAACAACCTTAAGGGTAAAATCAAAACCCTCTCTACCTAATATGTTCTTTCCCAGGTAACCTGCCTTTTCAGCGTTTGCTATTGCACTCTTTACAATTCTCTGGATAGCTGTATATTCACCTCTGATATATATAAAACCTTCTTTGGCACCCATAATATATGCGCCAATTGTCATACCTTCTATAAGTTCAAGGGGGTCTTCCGCAAGAATGTGTCTGTCCTTAAATGTACCGGGTTCACCCTCATCACCATTACAAACCATGTATTTAGGACCCTTTTGAATTGCATAGGCCTGCTCCCACTTGATACCTGTAGGGTATGCGGCACCGCCTCTTCCAAAAAGGTTGGCTTTTTTTATTTCTTCAATAGCATCAACATGCTCCATTGACATAGTCTTTTTAAGACCTTCATAGCCGCCTGCTGCTATATATTCTTCAACACTGTCAGGTTTGATTTTACCGAATCTTGCACTCAATACCTTATCCATTATTGTTGGCCCTCCCTATAAGAGTTAACTACCTCGGTCAGCTTTTCAGGTGTCAGGTTTCCATATACCTTTTCACCGATCTTTATAGCAGGTGATATATCACATGCTCCAAAGCAGGCTGATTGTATTAATGTGAAAACTCCATCCTCTGTTGTTTGCCCCGGCTTTACCTTCAGTTCCTTTTCCAGCATTGCCAATAGGCTGTTAGCACCTGTTACATGGCAGGGAGCACTCTTACAGACCTCAACCACATACTTGCCTCTTGGTTCTGTACCGAACATTGAATAGAAAGTGATAACGCTGTATACCCTGCTTAATGGCATATCCAGCTCAGCAGCTACAAATTCCACCCATTCATGTGGAAGTGAATTTGTTCCCGAAAGGTTCTGCAACTCCAACATTACTTGAATAAGATTGTCTTTTGAATTGCCATAGCGATTCAATACTTCCCTAACCTTCTCCATTTTAGCCTCCTACGGCCCTTCTAACGGCCCCTTATAAATAAAAAAATTAAAATTCCTTATCAGGCTTCCAAACTATTTCAGCCTGATAAAGACGATAGCGATATTTATTTTAGTACTTTGTATACAATATCATCCCTAAAAAAACGAGATGCAAAATACCGTATCTCTAATATGCGAAATTTTTAACATTCTCAATTATATTTTAATTACTCTATGTGACATTGTCAATTGAAGTTTGATATTTTTTTCACAGAATTTAGAAATATTATTATCAGCTGCTTTTTTGTCTTTGTTATTTTTTTATCACATGAAAACCTTGAAACCCTTGATAATTCTCATGTATACATGCGCAAACACTTTACTAATCCGATAAAATGTATTAAAATAAATACATAATAGTTGATTGGAGTGATGAACATGTGCAAGACTTGCGCAACGGAGATAGAACGTAAAAACTCACGCCATACCGAATGTTGTACCTGTATGAATGGATATCCGAAGAATTGCAGCTGCGGAGGCCTGATTCATGTAGAAGAGACTAACAGTGAAAGCTTTGGAACTTTACTGGTGTTCAGATGTGACAAATGCAATTTCGTTTTTGATATTCAGGAAGAAGAGTATTAATTTATTTTGTATCCATGTTTGTTAAGCACTGATTGTGAACAATCTGAGATTCATTCAAATATACTCTGTAGTAAAGGCAAGGGGCTGAACCTTCATTCAGTCCCTTTTTCTGTGCTCGCTCAGCACGGATGAAACCTTATCTATTAAGCAGCCAAACTGCCAAGTTCAGGAATGTAGCATATATTAACCATATAATATATGGAATCATCAGCCATCCAGATAGCTTATCAACTCTATAGAACTTAACTGTTGTTATGATAACAAATATTAAAAGTATGATAAGATCCACAAGCGCAAGACCTCTTAAACCCAACCTGAAGAATAATATACTCCAGATAAAATTGAAAACAAGCTGGGCATAATAATAGAACAATGCATCCTTTGTGTCTACACCTTGGGATTTATGCATCCATATCCTATAAGCAGCCAGACCCATTAATAAATACAGAATGGGCCATACAACACCAAAAACCCATGAGGGTGGTGCAAAGGGAGGCTGTTCCAGTTTTTTGTACACCTCCATCTGATTACTTGTCAGTACCCTGCTTAAGATACCTACTCCCTCAGGGATAGCCACACTGACGAGGAGCTTTATAAGGTTAAATTTTCCATATACTTTGAAGGGATTCATATGACTGCTCCTAATTGTAAAGTTTCTCCATAGAAAATATTTTCTATTATTTACTTAGTAAATATTTTACTATGGTATAGTTTATTTCGCATAAACAGGAAATATACGTATCCTGTTAGCCGTATGTAGACTATTAATTGTAAGACTACTATACGCAGTCATTAGTTGTTTACTTATTGGATTGGGTTAACTCAATAATATTTACAAATTTTGTATTTTCACTTAGTATTGATTTATATCCTTCTATGTATGGTAAGTCTTAATGGAATGATGTTTTTAGGAGAGGGAGATCAGCGTGAATAACAGTTCATTTAAATCTAAAAAAGCAAAGACAATGATCTGCAGTACAGTAGTTTTAATTCTACTAGCTTGTATATTTACTTTTGTGTGGGTAAATGAATCTGAATATATCAAGCAAGGTGGTAATGCAGACAATGGAATTGTAGCAGTCATCGATGGAGAAAAGATTACAAAGGAAAGCTTTGAGTCTTATAAACTATTGTTGTCAAATACTGGGGACAACAAAAGGACTGACCGCCAAATACTTGATAAGATAATCGAGGGTCAGGTTATATACAATCAGGCTGTTAAGGAAGGTTTGTCAGTATCAGAGGCTGAGGTCAACGCTGCAATTTCAGCTGCCAGAGAGGTTTTGGAAAATGCCGAAAATCGTGCAGCCTTCCTCCAATATTTAGCTACACTTAACAGCAGCGAAGATGCATACTGGTCAGAGGTAAAGCCTGTCTACAGAAAGTCCCTGCTTTGTGGAAAGTATAAAAATCAACTGAAGGAGGAGTTTAAAGCTGAGAAAAGTACACAGGCCACTAAGGAAGCCAGTTCCACTTTTGCTGATTACTATAGCCATAAAATCAAGGAACTGATAAGTAGAGCAAAGCTAGAAAGCTACTTTGATTGAAAATATTCCTGCTTAGTTATGAGTCCGTTTCAAAGTTTGTGTAAACTTCCATGATTGATGTTCTGTAATAACTTTATTCATTTTAAAATTCATTTATATGTCCTAAATAAATATATTCACCATTATATTTAATGACTATTTGCAGATCAGTTATCAATGTTGCATCATAAGTATATGTGTTCCATCCCTTGTTCTTAAAGATGCTATAATCCTTAGGAGCTTCCCTGTTATATTTAGAAAAGTACTTCAATTCCTCATCGCTGGGGGAGTCTTTTGTTATATCAGTTTCTTTAAAACTCTCGGTACCCTCAGCCGCTGCATCCCAAATGATTATTTCATCTACCTTTATTTCCTCTTTTTGCCCCATCATATCTTCTGCATATATATCTATACCTTTATATAAAGAACGCTCTGGAGATATTTCTGAATACATATTTTCTAAATATTGATACTCATCCTCCATGCCTCTGATTTTATTTACAGCATCTTTGTAAACACTGCTTTCAAAATCAGGTGACAGTATTGCCATAAATAAAACTCCATCCGAGGAATAACTACCTTTTACAGGACAGTATTTTAAGTATGGACTGACATACATATGTTTTCTCACTACATCATCGATCTTTTCTTCCGACAAATTGTTCCTGAAAGTTGATAAAAGACCCACTGCTTTTATATCTGCCATGATCTTGTTGTATTCAACTTCTTCTCCTGACTGCATTTTTTCATAATGTTCTGTAAACTCTGAATATAATTTTTCACTTAACATTTTAATATTCTCCTTTTCTCCATTATTTTCGTCTGGATTCTGAATTGGTTCATCTGTATTTGCTGCAATATCAGTTTTTTCAGCTGTAGTATCTGTAGGCTCAGTCTCTATTCGTGAATTGAAGCTGGGAGTTACAGATGAAGTGCTGCTATTAGTAGGCTCATTATAGTTTGGCTGTTCCGTACCTGTACCACATCCTGCCATAAAGATGGCTGCAGCTATTATTACGCTTATAGCTGAAAAAATTTTAGTACCCTTGTTATTCATTTCTTCTCTTCACCTTTCAATTTAAGATTTATATATCAATACTCAATTGATGTCGCATTTATAGACATTATTTTCTTATGCTTCATTATCCGTAAATTTGAAATGACATGAATTGGATATATTCTTATTTATCTATAGTCTCAGCCTAATATATTCACCATTATATTTAATGACTATTTGCAGATCACTTATCAATGTTGCATCATAAATATATGTGTTCCACCACTTGTTCTTAAAAACGCTATAATCCTTAGGAACTTCCCTGTTATATTTTGAGAAGTACTTTAATTCCTCAGGGCTACATTTATTTTTTACTAGATCAGTCTCTTTATATGAATCAGTACCCTCAGCTGCTGAATCCCAAATGATTATCTCATCAACCTTTATATTCTCTTTTTGGCCCAGTAGATCTTCAGCATATATATCTATACCTTGATAAAAAGTACGATTTGGAGATAATTCTTCACACAGATTTTTCATATATTCATACTCGTCCTCAAGATCTCTGATTTATTTATAGCATCCTTATATACCTTGTTTTCATATTGTATTGGAGACATAATTGCAATAAAACATACACCGTCAGATGAGTATCCTCCTTTTACAGGACAGTATTTTAAAGGATCAACATTCATATTTTTTGTCCCTACATCATCAAGTTTATCTTCTGACAGATCATACTCAAAGGTTGATAACAGTGCCTTGCCTTTTATTTTAGCCATAATACTGTTGTATTCGATTTCTTCACCGTCTTTGATTTTATTAAAATGTTCATTAAATTCCGAATATATTTTCTCACTTAGGATTTTATTTTTCTCCTTTTCTACACTGTTTTGTCTGGATTCTGAGTTGGTTCATCTGTATTTGCTGCAATATCAGTTTTTTCAGCTGTAGTATCTGTAGGCTCAGTCTCTATTCGTGAATTGAAGCTGCTAGTTACAGATGAAGTGCTGCTATTAGTAGGCTCATTATAGTTTGGCTGTTCCGTACCGGTACCACATCCCGCCATAAAGATGGCTGCAGCTATTATCACGCTTATAGCTGATGCATATTTAACACCCTTTTTGTCCATTTTTTTGTCCTTCCTATTTATAATTAATATCAATTTTTACTAGTCCAATGTTTTAATCTGTAGACAACATATTCTTTATCCACAAGTGTTTGAGGACTGTAGATTTTTTCTCTTGCTTTAGGAGGTGTTTATTCTTAACATACATAATTACCGTATTCATCAGTACGCACATATAAAATGGCATGTGTGTCATTTATATCCTACTCGGCATTATATATTATCAGCATAGAATCATCTCCAGTCTTATCGTAAGATGTAAAAGTAACAATATACTGCTTCATATTATATGAAATCCTGTAGGCGTAATCGCTAATAAAGACTATCTCTTCAATATCTGTTTTTCCGAGTTTTTCCATAATTGAATTAAAAGCCATTCCTTTTTTAGCTCCATCAATACTTACCTTATCACCACAATAGATAGCGCTAATCAAGTTATTGTCGTCAAATGTAATAGTTAAGGAATACTTTTCAAAAAAATAACCATCTTGAACAAATTCGTTGTCGTCAACGATTTCATATTCGTTGCCAAAATATTTTAATATATCATCCTTTGAAAGTGTAAATAGCCTATTAAAATCTTTTTCAGTTAATTCAACAATATTATTGGTATTTGATGCTTCTGAATCCTCAGCTATATTAGGTTCATGTTCTGATGTTGTTTCTCGTTTAACTGTACTACTAATAGATGCTACTGAAGTCTCTGCCGATGGTATTTGTTGATTATTGTTGGAACACGAACACAAAATAAGCAACAGCAAAAATAGTACTCCTAGTGATTTTACACCAAAATCTATGTGGTTTTTTGCGCTTGTTTTATTTGTATCCATTTAAAAACTCCTCTTTACTTTTATTTGTTTTTATTGTCTCAACTGGAGACAGGTGCCAATTTTTTCAACTCCGCCATTGCCTTTGTATAGTGTTTTAGCAATTCCATAACAATTCAAAATTTCTTGTTTATTTGATGGTAATGTAAATTCTAACTGCATAATTTTAGAAGGCATTTTTGTCTTATCCATATCTATTGCCTCACCATATTGATGCCAACTTATCCCTGGCTTACCAGCCGTTTGATTCTTTTTAGGGACACTATCTGGATAATACCAGCCTCTTTCCTCAGACCATTTCCCTCCTGCTTTTATAAACAATTCTTTTTGCTCTTCAAGACTTCGGTATCCTCCTAACCCTGTTACATAAATAATCATGTGATTCTTTCTTCAGGTGTTTGATCCTCATATTTTTTATAATAATAACCATCTTTATTATTAGGATCCAATACAAAATCTCTCGCAAAAGCTGCTAGCCTCCCTGCAAATACGGGATATATATAAGTTTGTTTCTCAGTATAAAACCTTAAATATTCTGCTGGATCTGGTCATATCCATTTCCTCCATTGCTTTATTAGAATCATAATATATATCAGTTTTTCTCCTGTAGCTGCTAAATTCATTTTCTTTGATCATGTTATTACCTTTCTATTTCAAAATGTATATAACCTTACTATGAATACTATCTAGTTAGCCCTAAGTGTTGACCTGTCATCAAATCTAATATTATTTCATCGGGCTGTACATCTCTTTTTTCAAATATAAATAAATTCCATTGTCCGTTTTTCAGATAATCTCCATAATTTATTTGTCTTTTATACTTTTTTAAATATTCGTCGAGTTCTGGTTCATTCTTAGAATCAATTATATTTTCCTTCGACCCTTCGAGTTTAATCGAACCACCATTATTTAACCTAATACCTTTGATCTTCACTGTCCTATCACTTGTGAGTAAATCTTCAACATACAAATCAATTACATAGTATCCTTTGGAGTCTGCTAGCTTATTTAATCCATTTAGAAAGTCCCATTCGCTCTCATCTTTCCTTATTTTATTTACGGCAGTTTTATATTCATTTGAATTATTATCAATCTGTTGTGATAATGCTATAAAACTAATAAAATCTACACTTACACTTGAGTATATTGGATAATATTCAGGCGTATTTTTTAGTGCCCTGTATGCTTTTGGGGTTAATAGTTCAAAGTTAGGTATTTCATCTTGCGTTGAAAATACCATCTCACCTAAACATGATTTTATCTTTGCAATTGCTAAGTTATAGCTGGTATATTCATTTTCAAGCTTATACATTGAATCGGTATATTCCTTCATTGCTAAAGTGTCTATATCTGCACTTTTGTCTTCAATGAGTTTATCAATTTCTTCATCCGTATATTCTTTTTGAATTATTGAAGGTGATTGTCTAGCTGATGTGTTTGAGGAATTACCGGAATCATTACTTGTCTTATTCCCATCTTTTATCGCGTTTACATTTTCTAATTTATCATTCTTACTATTTTTAGAAATAGTGCTAGTTGAGGTTGAAACGTTTTCTTTTTGCCTTTCTATCTTCTCACATGAAGTAATTATCAAAAGTATACAGCCTAATATAATTATCAAACTAATTTTCCTTTTTCTCATTCTCTATCCACCTCCCTATTTCGCTCCTATTAAAGGTTCCGTCGTCTTGTATGTGCTAGTATTTACCGCTTCCACACTGCTTGTAGCACTGCTTTGGCTTGAAACACCACTGATGTTTTCAGTTCCGGAACAGCCTGAGGTAAGTAGTAATCCTACTGTTAAAACTACTAATAGAATCTTTATACCATGTACGCTCCCCTTGCAACATCATCTCAGTTTTCAACAATGGCTTTAAACTCTTCAGTATTTATTAAGTCTGCAAACTCCTCTTCAGTATCTGCGATTTTTACATAGTTCCAATTAAGCTCTATAGTTTTTTTAAGATCCTTTAAAGCGTTATCTGATTCTCCAAGCACAGCATACACTTTAGCCCTCTCATAATAAATTGATTCATTATCCTCTTCTGAAACGTTATTTAAAGCATTACTTAAAATGTTTATTGCTTTCTCATACATTTCCTGTGCACGGTATGCTCTTGATAAATTTATATACGCATTGGTGTTTTGGGGGTCTAATTCAATTGCCTTGTTTAGTGTATTTGCAGCCTCAACCCGTCTATTGCTCTGATTTAAGCATACCCCCTTCATAAAAAAGGCTTCACCGTAGTCAGGTTTCAACTCTATTGCCTTATTCAGGCTTTTAATTGAATCCTCATACCTGCCGGCAATTTCAAGTGATGTGCCTTTCTTATAATATGCCTCTGCATAATCAGGTTTATATTGAATAGCCATATCAAATGCTTCTATTGCCTTATCAGCTTCTCCAAGGGAGGTCAATTCGCACCCTTTTCTGAAATACGCTTCCGCGTAGTCAGGTCTTAACTCTATAGCCTTTTCATAAGCCCCTAAAGCCTTTTCATATTCACCAAAATGAGCCAGTGCATTTCCAAAACCCACATGTGCCTCTGCATAATCAGGATTTTGCTTAACGATATGTTCATACGCTTTTAAAGCCTCATCGAATTTCTCGTGCTTAAATAGTTCCTCTGCAGCATTTAAGTCTTCTTTTATTCTAGAGCCAACTTTGTCATGTGCTGTTGTGGATGCCACCGATGTTTCTATTACTGTTTCCCGAGGTGATTTACCTGTACTGATAGGCGAGGTAACTACTGAGCTAGATGTTTCTTTGCCATCGTCCTTGTTACTGTCACACCCGGTAATTGAAACTAAAATTAAGCTTAAACAAAAACTTAGTAAAATAATGGAATAATTTCTACATTTATTTTTCATCTTAGTTCTTAATTCGTATTTATTTAGCAAGGATATCACCTTATTCTATTTTATTTTTTTATACGTGTTCCTTTTATTAATAACCTTTTGAGCCGCTTCTTCCTTTGTTATTATTCCATCTTTGTTAATGTCAAGTCCTGAGTTCTGACTATATACTTTTCCCAAAGACAAACTTGTACCCGGGAAACACTCTGTGGAACCCTTCTCACCTAATACGAAATCATGGATCTTTCCAACCATCTACTGCAGTACCATTTACAGAAAGCGGATGATCCAAGAAATCTTTATTCCCAGTCAAAGCCAGATCATTTCTGATAGCTTCTCCTGATAATGAATTCTTTTTATAAAAATTAGCTATACCTAATTTATCATCCACAAATTCATTAGCCAAATCGAGATTATCCTGTACTGAGTTCGTTTCAGCCGCAAAACTAATATTATCAGTGAAACAAATAATTTGTATGGCAAGTAATAATATTAGTATTTTAATAACTGATCTGTACCGCATGATTAATTCCCCTTTTGTTTGTATTTCTTACTTGTTTCACTGGTAAAATAATTTATACATACACTAAACGACCTTGACTCTTCTATCCAAATATACCGTTGTGACTTTTTATCATAGATAAATATCTCATCAAGATGTGCTGCACTTGAAGTTTTTTGCTTCACGTGTGCAACTACCGCATCAACAGTGCTCTTATCACACTTCTGCGATAATATTTCAGCCACGTGCTCAATCTGTTTTGGGACATATTCATCAACAGTTGCAACAATAATCATCTGCAGGTCAACTCTATCGTCATCCTCTGCTGAAGTTACTATTAAGTAGTTAGTTTCTTTAGGTATAACAAACCCCGCAATATATCTTGTTTCACCGCTAGTTGGCTTTTTAATATCAACGTATACTGTTTTTATATCACCTTCCC
>JAEZIV010000198.1 GCA_023436515.1 Bacillota bacterium | reverse complement strand
GTCTATCGGTGGACAAGAAATGAGGACAAATGGAAAAACCGCCTCCAACATGTTAGTTTCTAAGGGCTAACTTGTTGGAGGCGGTTAAAGTATATCACAGTACAGTAATGTTTATCTGAACTCTTTTGCGAGAGCCTCAAAGGCAGGCAGGGAGTTCTTAATAGTATCAAGACTTACGCAGTAAGCAATTCTGAAATATCCGGGGCCTCCAAAGCCTGAGCCGGGGACAACATGCAGATTGTACTTAAGGGCTCTGTTCTTGAACTCAACATCGTCAGAAATCAAGGCCTTGGGAAATAGATAAAAGGCTCCGTCAGGCTTTACACATTCATATCCAAAGCTTATCAGACTATCATAGAGCAGGTCTCTTCTTTCCTTGTAGATATTTATGTCCACTGATGCATCAATTGATTTCGCAATAACCTTCTGGAAGAGTGCAGGGGCATTTACATAGCCCAGGACCCTGTTGCAGTAGATAAGTCCATTCATAAGGAGATCAATGTCATCAGCCTCGGGATTTGTTGCTATATAGCCCATGCGCTCTCCAGGCAATGATAGAGATTTGCTGAAGCAATCAATCATTATGGCATTTCTGTATATAGTTAAAATATTGGGTACCTCAACATCATAGGCCAATTTTCTATAGGGCTCATCAGATATTATATATATTGTATGCCCGTATTCCTGGCCCTTTTCCTCCAGAACCTTTGCAATAGCCTTAAGAATATCAGCACCATATACAACCCCGGTAGGATTATTTGGAGTATTGATAAGCACTGCCTTTGTGTTTGGAGTTATTTTTGACATTAACAGCTCAGGGTCTGGAAGGAAGGTCTTTGGGTCAGTGTTGACTATAACTGTCTTTCCTCCATGATTATCAATATACGAGCTGTATTCAACAAAGTAAGGAGCGAAAATTATTATTTCCTCTCCGGGATCAAGCAGGGTTTTGAGAACAACGTTAAGGGCTCCGCCTGCACCCACTGTCATTACTACATTATTAAGTGTCAGCGAAAGGCCGGTCTCACTGTTGATCTTGTTGGCAAGGGTTTCTCTTACATCACCGTAACCGGCGTTATTCATGTATAAATGCATTCCAAGCTCATTAGAATTTGCTAATTCTCTCAGAGCAGCTTTAACCTCTACGGGAGGTTCCGGATCAGGATTGCCCAGAGAAAAGTCATATACCTTGTCTGCACCGTAAATTTTCTTTAGCCTTGCGCCTTCCTCAAACATGGCTCTGATCATAGATGAATTGGCCAGTCGGCTGCTTATTTTATTAGAAATCATGTGGATTCCCCCTTTTAAAATTATATACTAGATTTTCTTAATGCTTATAACTTGATCCTCTGAAGGTGTTACACTGATGGTCCTGAAGCTTTCATAAATAACCATACCAGGCTTTGCTCCGCTGGGTTTTTTAACGTTTTTTACAGCTGTGAAGTCCACAGGAACATTTCCTGACATTTTGGCACTGCTGTGATAGGCGGCCAGTATAGCAGCTTCAAGAAGGGTCGTGTCAGGGACCTCTCGGCGTTCTGCTCGGATGATTACATGGGAGCCTGGAATATTCTTTGTATGAAGCCAGATATCACTTGAGGCCGCCAGCTTTAAGGTAAGTTCATCATTTTGCTTGTTATTCTTACCTACCAATATCTGAAAGCCGTCCCTTGATTGATATTGAAGAGGAGACAAGGGTTTATCCTGCTTCTTTTTAGCATTTCTCGCAGAAGACCTGATATAGCCCTGATCAATCAGTTCCTGACGGATCTCATCAATTTCCTGCCTGCTGCTGCAATTATCCAGCATGGTCTGTACACTTTGGAGATATTCCAGCTCCTTCAGAGTGTCCTCCAGCTGCCGAGTTACGTTCAGGTGAGTGCTTTTTGCCTTTGCGTACTGCTTGTAATATTTTTGAGCATTATCCTGAGCAGTCTTATACTCGTTCAAAGGAATGTCTATATACTCTTCATTTTCATTGTAATAATTCAAAACATGAGCAGTCTTACTTCCGGCGGGAATACAATATATGTTCGCTGTAATCAACTCACCATAAAGCTGCAGCTTATCTCTGTCGGAAACATCCCTGAGCTTATCGTGAAAAAGAGCTATTTTCTTTTGGCATCTGTCTATGCTGTTCTTAATTACCTTCACAACATCGCCCATCTTCTGGGCTAAACGCTCATTTGTGTCTCTAAGGGCAAAATATTCATCAAGTCCTACGGTTAATAGCTCATACTTCTTGTAAAAAACCTGCTGTTTTGGTTCAAAGCAATAGAAATCCAACGGCTTCAGGAAGTTTTTATCCTGGTATATTATGCAGGGCTCAAACTCGTTCATTACAATTTGTGAAAGATATGCCTTTAAGGCAGTAATTATTGCCGACCTATCAGCAGTAGTCAGCTTATCAATGGGAGTCTTCGAGTCAACATTGGCCGCATTGCATATTTCCCGACAGGTATATGGACTGAAGCCTTTTATGGTATTCAATAACAGTCCCTCAATATGCTTTGCTTCTGAAACACTGTGAGGAGCAAAAATATCTTCGGGAATAAGCTCCTCGGGCAGGATTTTGTTTTGAGCAGGAGGGAGGAGGTAGGGCCTTGCGGGCATAACCTCTCTCACACTGCTGATATCACTATCTATATGCTTTACAGAATCAATTATTTTATCTTCACTGTTGAGGAGAATAATATTACTGTGCTTACCCATTATCTCAACTACAACTCTTTTAACCGAAAGATCTCCAAGCTCATTGACAGACTCAATATTTATGGATATAACTCTCTCATAATCGTGGAAGCTTATATTCAAGAGCTTGCCGCCTGAAAGGTGCTTTCTGAGCAGCATACAGAAAACCGGTGGTATCTGTGGGTTTTCCTTCTGTGCAGAGGTTATATGAAGACGCGGATAATTGGCGTTTGCACTAGCTACAAGTCTGTAATTCTGACTGTTTGAGCGAATCAGTAAAACAATTTCGTCAGCCTCGGGTTGAAATATCTTATCTACTCTTCCACCTGACAGCAGATTATTCAATTCATTTACTACGCATTTTGTTACAATTCCGTCAAAGGGCATTTTCATTTACTCCTATATTTTAGTCCATAAGTGCCTGGCGGATATCTTCAATAATATCTTCTACATTTTCGATACCAACTGAGAACCTAATTAAGGCAGGATCTATTCCAGCCTGTACCAGCTGTTCATCTGACAGCTGTCTGTGAGTTGAGCTTGCAGGGTGGAGGACGGCAGTTCTGCAATCGGCAACATGCACTACAATCGCTGCCAATTTAAGCTTATCCATAAATTTAACGGCAGCTTCTCTTCCTCCTTTTATTTTAAAGGAGATTACACCGCTGCAGCCCTTGGGCAGATACTTTTGAGCCAATTGATGGTAAGGGTCCTCCTTTAAGGTTGGATAGCTTACCGATACAACCTTGTCGCAGGTTGTCAGATATTCAGCCACCCTTTGTGCATTGCTTGTGTGGCGTTCCATTCTTAAATGAAGAGTTTCAAGGCCAATATTAAGCAAAAATGCATTATTTGCCGACATATAGCAGCCAAAATCCCTTATCAGCTGTACTCTGGCTTTAGTAATATAAGCAGCCTTTCCGCAATCCCTAGTATAAACCATTCCGTGATAGGATTCATCCGGTTGAGTAAGACCCGGGAAATTTCCGCTTTCCCAATTGAAGTTTCCTGAATCAACAATTACACCGCCGATACACAAAGCATGACCATCCATATATTTTGTTGTGGAATGTATAACAATGTCAGCACCATACTCAATAGGTCTGAGAAGAATAGGTGTTGCAAAGGTATTATCAATAATCAGGGGAACATTATTCCTGTGGGCAATTCTGGCAAATTTCTCAATGTCTAGAATACTAATTTTGGGATTTGCAATGGATTCACCGAACAGAGCCTTAGTATTAGGCTTAAAGGCCTTTTGAATTTCTTCCTCGGAGCTGTCCTGATTTACAAAGGTTATATCAATACCCATTTCCCTCAGTCTTTTATCGAAAAGATTAAAGGTTCCTCCATAAATAGTGCTTGAACATACGAAATGATCTCCGTTCTTACAAATATTCAATATTGAGAGCAAAGAAGCAGCCTGGCCTGAGGAGGTACATAGGGCAGCTATACCGCCTTCTAGAGCAGCAATCTTGTTTTCTACACATTCAACGGTGGGGTTGCTTATTCTTGAATACATATGACCAGGTACTGATAAATCAAACAGCTTTGCAACATGCTCGGTGGAATCGTATTTATATGTTGTGCTCTGATAAATCGGCAAAACACGGGGTTCACCATTTCCGGGCTTATAGCCCTCCTGAAGACATTGGGTTTCAATTTTCCATGACATGACTAGAATCACTCCTTATGATTAGAACTTATATAAAATAATTTCAATACCAGCTTAGATTATTATATTTTATATTATATCACTCATTTTAACAATATTTATCAATAGAAAGGGGCTGCTGCAGAAAAACCATGCATCAGCCCCCGGTAATTACTTCTCTCTTCGGTACTCTGACTGCTCCTCAGAGTATGTGAACTCGTCCCAATCCTCATAATATTGATTATTTCTGACGGTACTGCTGAAACCTATGAAGGGATTGGTAGGTATACTATCTATAATATTATTGATTTTTGCTGCTACATAGCTGTCATTTCTTCTTTTGTTTCTCATCATACCTCCTCGAAAATACTTCTTTTTAATATTATTTTAATAAAATATTTGAGTTTAATTCGTTAGCTTCCATATAAAAAAAGAGACAAAACTCTTAGGAAGAATTCTGTCTCTGATATATTTATACGAAAATTAGGTTTTCTTTGCCAAAGCCTATTTATACACGGCTTTTCTTAAAGCCGCCTTTCTTTGAGTAGATAATAGCTCCAACTATCAAAACAGCGCACAAGCCAAGGGCTATGATCATTCCGGGGTCTGTATTCTTGTACTGAATAAGAATAGGTGCTGCTAAAAGGGAAACCAGATTTATAACTTTGATCATAGGATTAAGAGCTGGACCTGCAGTATCCTTTAAAGGATCGCCAACGGTATCTCCGACAACTGCAGCCTTATGACTTTCTGAACCCTTGCCTCCGTGAGCGCCGTCTTCGATTGTCTTCTTTGCGTTATCCCAGGCACCGCCGGAGTTAGCCATAAATACGGCTAGCAGCTGTCCTGAAATGATAACTCCAGCGAGGAAACCACCTAAAGCCTCAACACCTAGCATAATACCCACGATTAGTGGCGAGACCACAGCTATTATTGCAAGTCCCAGTAGCTCCCTTTGTGCGGCTACAGTACAGATATCAACAGCCTGCTGGTAATCCGGCTTTACTGTACCTTGAAGAAGGCCCGGGATTTTAAACTGTCTTCTTACTTCATTAACAATCAAAGAGGCAGCTCTTGTTACCGAGTTGATTATAAGGGAGGAGAAGAGCCAAGGGATACAAGCACCAATTAGCATACCAATAAATACTGTGGGACTGGATACTCTTATACCTGTATCGAAAATGGTTTCCTTTACACCCATACCAATCTGAATTTTTGATACGTCAGTGAGGAAGGAGCCAAACAATGATACGGCTGCTATTACTGCTGATCCTATAGCAACGCCCTTAGTGATTGCTTTTGTAGTGTTTCCTGTCGCGTCCAGACTATCCATAACAACTCGGGCATCCTTATCAAGACCTGCCAGCTCACCAATACCATTAGCGTTGTCGGCAATAGGACCAAAGGAGTCCATGGCAACATTGTTTCCGGTAAGGGTAAGCATACCAATACCTGTCATGGCAACGCCATAGAGTACATAATGTACATCATGCCCCCAGAAAATAAGTACCGAGCTTAAAATTGTGGCAGCTATAACAAGAGTCTGCCATACTGCACTTTCAAAGCCTTCAGCAAGACCACGGAGGATAAGGGTGGCAGATCCGGTTTTAGAGGAAGCTGCTATATCCTTAACAGGCTTGTGTGACGTATCTGTAAAATATTTTGTAACCTCATCCAGGGCCACAGCAAGTAATATACCAACACCGACACACAGGAAAGCTCTCCACTCGTTCATATAGAAGGCAGCCAATAGAGCAAAGGACGCAAGACTAATTGCAGCTGAGGTATAAAAACCTCTATTTATGGACTTAAGTGCATCACCCTTCTTAGTACCTCTCACCAAATATGTACCTATAATAGAAGATAGAACACCGATTCCTCTTACAAGCAGAGGGAATATGATCCACTTCAACTCACCGGTAATACCATAAAGAGAGAGTCCCAGTATAAGTCCTGATACAATTGTAACTTCATAGGATTCGAAAATATCTGCTGCCATACCGGCACAGTCACCAACATTATCACCGACCAGGTCTGCAATTACGGCTGCATTACGAGGATCATCCTCAGGAATACCTGCTTCAACCTTTCCAACCAGATCAGCGCCAACGTCTGCAGCCTTAGTGTAGATTCCTCCGCCTACTCTCATAAAGAGCGCCAGTAGCGTTCCTCCAAAACCAAAGCCCAACAATGCATCAGGAGCAGCAATTCCTAGAATTATAAAGATAAGAGTTCCCCCGAGAAGCCCCAGACCATCTGTCAGCATTCCGGTAATAGTGCCGGTCCTGTAAGCTATTTTTAAAGCTTCGCCGAAGCTTCTTCTGGAAGCCGAAGCCACGCGTACATTACCCTCAACAGCCATTCTCATACCAAATTGTCCAACCAGTAATGAGAAGGTTGCACCCATAATAAAAGCAACAGCTCTTGCAAGACCAATTATTATTTTGATAGTATCGGGACTATAATCAGAAAAACGTTTTGTTGCTTCATCACTAGGAGGAACAATATAAACTGAGAAGAAGAGTAGAACAGTGAGAACTGCTATAAGGGGAATAATAGACTTAAGCTGACGACGTAGGTAAGCATCCGCACCGCTCTTAATTGATCCCCAAACTTCTTGCATTTTTTCAGTACCCTTGTCGAACTTCAAGACCTGACGACGAAGTAAAAGGGCATAAGCTAAGCCCATAAAGGCAATAGCAAGCACACACCAAATGCCAAAGGTTTCAAAACTTGTTGCATTGCTGAGACCAGACATTTAAACACACATCCTTTTCATAATATAAAATTAAAAATATTAACAGGAAAATGCATGCATTGGATTTAAAAAAATTAACCCAAATTATACATTCTATAAAATAATTAATAATCCTTTTTTTAATGAAAGCAATTTAAAAAAATTTTTAAAAGTTTATTTATGAATTTATAGGACAAAAAAAATTACTATATTATTAATAAAAATTTCATGAAGAATAGATAATTATTCCTGATTAAGAATGAGCTTATATTTGTATAAATAGGGTCTTTTTTAATGTAATTTGAATGATTTTGATGGGTGTTATTTGTAAAAGATATAAAAATATTTATAATTATACAATAATATAACAATTATAGAATTAATATTTACAAAAATGCATAATAATGGTAAAATAATACATACATAATATTACAAAAGAGAAAAAGTGGTGATCATATGAAGAAGAATAAGTTTTTGCTTAATACTGAAGTAGAAGCTCTGAAAAAAGAACTCTATAATTTACTTGAAACAGAACCATGGACACACAATGATGTATTACGTATAAGCAAGCAGTTGGACAATCTGATAATAAAGTTTTACCACTTCAATTAGTAGTCAATGATATTGTTATATTCGTCCAACAGCTTTTGGATGGAATTTTTCTTTACACCATCAGGTTCCTGCTCCAGATGTTCAAGTATATATCTGATTTTATTTGTTGTATGACTTTTAAAATCAGATATATTTATTGTGTTATCTCGATACTGTCTGATAAGTAAGGATACTATCATTATACAGCATTCCATCAGCTGCTGTTCGATGCTATTAAAATCCTCTGTCATAATATCAATCTCCGTTTATTTGTTTTCCAGAAATAAATATAATAAAATTACATATATTTGTCAAATATTTCCTAAATTAATAATTATTATACTTTATTGGTCTAATATATTTGTTATAATCGATATAAACAATTAATTTTTGATAATATGTGACCTCGGGTGAAGCGAATGCTTAATATTAAGATTTGTGACGAAAAATTTTATATAAAAAATATTGATAAGTCCAGTATAAGGAACATTTATTCCCTATACAGAAATTCTCGTGAGTTTAAATATGCCACCGGAATTTTTCATGACATCATATATGAGCAATTCTCTGTACAGATTTCTCAGTTTATACAAAGAGAAAATGCATTTTTTCTGGACATACATCTTAAAACAGGTGAATTCGTGGGTTTGATTAAAGGTATTGTGGCAAAAAAGGATAACATTGTTTGGATAAACTCTATGATTATCAATACCCCATATCAGGGAAAGGGGTTTGGCCAAAGAATTGTATTCCTTCTGGAAAACTACCTGAAGGAATGCGGTATTACAATAATATTTTTGTCGGTGTACAAGAATAACATACCTGGGATCGGCTTTTGGAAAAAGTGCAGCTTTTCAAATTTCAGCGGCTATTACAAAAATCAATCAATTAATGTTAACAGTTCGGTTCAAATAATGTACAAATTACTTTAGACTATATCCATATTACAAAAATATTACTAAAAAATTGCTGTTTTATTTCAAAAAGTTTGACAAACTGTTACAATTTGAATATAATGAACAATGAGCAACAAATGATAGATGACTTTTTCATATAATATTTAGTAATCTTTAGTTTGTTTGCATAATAT
>JAEZIV010000188.1 GCA_023436515.1 Bacillota bacterium | reverse complement strand
GTACAACAGTATGTCCGAGGTGAATATCGGGGGCCGTGGGGTCAAGTCCAAGCTTAACTGTTAGGGGGACTCCCTTGCACTGGGCTCTCTCAAGCTTTCCTCTCAAATCATCAAGGTTAATAATTTCTTCCGCTCCCTTCATAATAATTCTAATCTGTTCATCAATTGTTGCCATAAAAAGCTCCTTTCATAAATTTAGTAAAATAAAAACTCCCGTCATCTGAATTACTCAGAGGACGAGAGTTATATTCCCGTGGTACCACCTCAATTTACCAACACTTTGCAGTGTAAACCTTATCAAGGACTAATGCTTAAAAAGCATGCCATCCTTTAGCACAATAACGGGTGCAGGGGTCCGTCAACAGCCTACTTGGATTATCCTTTCGGTGTGATGCTCAGAGATGTATTCGGAATGATGTTTTCTGCCCCTCTCACCGTACCGGGAACTCTCTGTAGAAATCAGTCAATCTTACAAGTCAATTATGGCTAAATTCAGCTTAAGATGTAAATGCTTACAACCTAAAAATAATTGACTATCTTCTCATCATCGCTTTTACAAATTATGTTTTATTTATTATATATTTTACTCTAATGAAATGTCAAATTATACATGAACCAATTTGGAAATTAAAGAAGAAGTGCTAGAAAATAAATCATCAATGTATAATTTTCGTAGATTACATTCGTAATCCTTCAAAATAAAAGCAAGTATCAAACCTTCTTTTTATATTGTTACTTTGCATTTTAGTTCATTATATGTAAAGTATAATTAGCATAATTGTTGATAATAATGCTAATTAGTAGTATAATATTTAAAAAACGAGGTGGATTAAGTGGCAATTACATCAGTTGAAAATGTTATTAAGCTTTTATATTCATATAATCCTTGGTGGCGTGTTGGAACAATGACCCATGACATGGTAAAGCCCACAAAGCGTTTTGCATACCATGAGTCAATGCGATGGCTTGAGCATAATTCTGTACGAAGATTTACTCTGCTTTCCGGTGCCAGACGAGTAGGAAAGACAACAATCATGTATCAGATGATCCAAAGCTTGCTCCAAAAGGGTTTACAGCCAAAGAGTATTTTGTATGTGTCTTTTGACCACCCTATATTAAAATTTTACTCTGTTGAAGAGCTTGTAGAAATATATACCACTAACATTTTTCCAGAAGAGAAATGCTGGCTGTTTTTTGACGAGATCCAGTACGCTGATAATTGGGAACTTTATCTAAAAGTATTTTATGATAGTAAGCCGCACATATATATTACAGCTACTGGGTCGGCCAGTCCTGTTATTGAGAAAGGTGCTGGTGATAGTGGGGTTGGACGTTGGAATATTATTCGTGTACCTACATTATCGTTCTATGAATACTGTAAATTAGCCGGTATTAAGGACATTCCTAGTATGAATGTTGATGTAAAACCTACCTCCCTTGCTTCCATGGGTAAGAATACTCAGAGAGAAATCATGCACCTGTTGGGGCCTTTACAGAAGCACTTTACAAGGTACCTTACTGTAGGTGGATTTCCCGAGTTAGTACTGTCTAACGACGACTTTAGTGCTCAGAGAATATTACGGGAGGATGTAGTTGATAAGGTGCTGAAAAGGGATATACCAAGCCTTTTCAATATAAGGAATTCCGCGGTATTAGAAAAGGTGTTTTTGTATCTGTGTTTTAACTCCTCAAACATTATCAATACTTCTACTATAAGCAAGGAACTTGATGGTACTCCAAGAGCAACTATAGATAGTTACATTGAATTTCTTGAGAGAGCTAATTTAGTCTACAGAAGTATGCCTATAGGATTGGCCGGCAAGATGATTTTGAAAGCTTCACCAAAGATTTATATATCTGATGCGGCAATCAGAAATGCAGTCCTTATGCTCGATATTAATGATTTAGTGACTAATCCTGATGAAATGGGGCTCGTGGCCGAAACGGCTGTTTATAAACACCTGACTTCATTCTATTATCCTTCCCATGCAAGTGTAGGCTATTACCGTAAGTCTGGTCAGGTGCCAAAGGAAATTGATGTTGTTGTAGATAATCCTACGGGGAGAATTCTTGCCGAAGTTAAGTACCGGGAGAACCCAGTAATAAAGCAGAATGATGCCATTGTAGAATTGGCAAATAGCGAAAAGGATAAGGTCCTCGCTGCAATTGTTGTAACTAAGACCTCTGACTCATACGGTATATTGCCATATAAGACAAAGGTACCAATTTATAGAATTCCAGCTTATACTTTTTTGTATCTCTTAGGGCATGCTGAGGAGAAAGGGTATAAAGAGTAACTGAAACTCTCCACAAAAGGCATTGCTAAGATTTAGTGTCTTAGCAGAGCATTATCTTACTCGATCCTAAGTGTTTTCGCCAGTGCTGTACGGCTGATACCATTACTTATTGCTACCGCTGTATCAAGTATTCTTTCCTTAGCTTCATACGAACTCAATCCTGCTTCCGGCTTCAACCATTCAGGCGGAGCCCATAGCCCTACCTTATCATAAACATTTGCAGGCCATCCATAGGGCTGTCCGAATTTATCAGTCTTTCGCCTGCTTCCGGCAACTGTAATATAGTAGTGCTGCTGCAGCTCCTGTATGGCTCTGTCAACCTTACTCCCACCTTTTTTTTGAGTAACACCCATTTCCTGTCTTATATCACTGGTATTTAGGAGCCTCTTGCCTTCGAAAAGCTGCCATAGCTGCCAGACTGTCTCACTTACATGTCCGGCTGCTCTTCTCTCCTCCATATGCTCCTCGGGATGATAGGCGGCATAAAATAACGAGTACAACCGTGGAGCTACAAAGCCCTTATGTCCACCCAAAATACAGCCGAATGCCAGCTTTTTTTCATCCGCCGCTTTATCCTTCCAGGACCAGGGGTCAGAATCGGGGTCACCTGTATGCCAAATTTCCTTGGGTGTTCCGCCAGAAAGAGAAGGAAAACCCGGTAATATATCTGAAAATGCCATAAAACCTAGTTCTTCAACCCTGTTAATAAAGTCATTATAGTGTAATAACTGTTCCAAATTCAACCTCTCTAAAGACTTATCTCTTTCACTTTCCTTCAACAGCCCACCTTTTCAGTACTTCAATCCTTGTACCCGGCGGGTTATCACCATGCTCCTTATCTAAATAGGAGTATGCGTAAAGTTGTTTGCAGGGCATATCACAGCATTGACCACAATGAGTATTTCCTTTATCCTGGCAGCATGCAGCCACAGGACACTCTCCATGAAAAGGATGACCCTTCGTTTCAATACAACCCCCACAATTACATGGCTCCCTATAAGAGCATTCACTACATAACAGACCACACCTTGATTCAATCATATTATCTCCCATCTACGCGCATAGCGCGTACACAAATATTACTGCGTGAAAAACTCCATGACTTGTCCAATACATTTTTCACGCTTATCGCCTTTTTTTGCTTTATTCTATCAAACTGAACAGGACAACTATATGTCATGTTCATAATTCAATAAAATGTTTTTTGCCATTTCCTTAATATCAATAGCAAAATCAGGAGGTTCAATAACCTTTGCTTTATCACCGAAGGCCAGAATCCACGACATCATGTACCCTTTGTTGGTATATCCGACAGAAAATTTCAAGCTCCCATCCTCCATTACCTGGTAGCAATCCGGCCCGTACTCCTCAATAAGACGGTATTCCATTGACTTGTCAAATAATACAGTTATTTTGTTTTCGTCACTAAAATAATCCATGGCAAGTTCTATAGACGGTATTTCTCTAGGTGTAAATATCTCATCAAGGACTCGGTGCTTCCACAGTCGGTTAAGCTTGAACAGTCGAAAACCCTTGCTTTCTTGGCAGTAACCAAATATGTACCACGCTGTCCATCTGAAGGTAACGAAATATGGTTCAATAGTTCTGTTTTGGTGACCCTTCTCTGAATAATAGTCAAACCGAACAAGTTTATTTTCTTTTATTGCTGATTTCAGAAGACTTATTTTTTCCGAAAGACTTGTTTTATGATGGGATGAAAGGTCAATGAGAATACTATCCCTGAAGGAAATAACTGCTTCGTTTTTGGGAGAAAGCTTCTGAATCAATCCTTCTATTCCTGTAGAATCAGAAACACTTCCAAGGCTTTTAAGTCCGGCAATAATGTTATGTAATTCGTCAGTGGTTAAAACACTTTTGTCCAGCTTATAGCCTTCGGCAATTGAAATTCCCCCGGCTCCACCCTGGTAAGTAATAATAGGAATACCGGCTTTACATATATCATCAATATCTCGAAGAATTGTTCTGCGGGATACCTCAAACCTTGCAGCAAGCTCAGGAGCTGTAATCCTTTCACGCTGCAACAGCAGAGTAATTATACCCAGTAATCGGTCAAGCTTCATTACCCACCTCATCAGAAAACACATTTATACTAATTGTCCTAATAAAATGAATTCTAACATATGGAGTAAAGAAATGCTATCCGTAAGTGCTCAAATAGGTTTTATCTCTTCAGCTTTAGAAGATCAGTTTCAACTTTCCCAGTCTGCTCTTCAGTTCGTTAATAACCTCAGCTTCTTCTACTTCTGATGCGGCTTCAAAGGTTACTGAAAACCTTAAATACGAACCTGCATCGTCCCAGGGTACAACAGAAACCAGAGCCTTTTCAATAAAGTATTTTGCTGCTTCTGCTGCATTGTTAAAGAACTCACCAGCTTCTGTTCCTTTTGGACATTTTACATAGCAATAAAATGTTCCCTTTGGTTTTTTTGCATTAAAGCCCACCTCATTTAGTGAACTAACCAGCAAATCAAATCGTCTTGAATATTTAGTACAGATTCTTTCAGTTATCTCAGGATGGTCCATAGCATATATTCCTGCTTTCTGTATCGCTCTAAACTGTCCTGAATCAGTATTATCCTTTACAGTGCCATAGGCACTAATAATCTTTTCATTTCCAGCTACAAAAGCTAATCTCCATCCCGTCATGTTAAAGGCTTTGGAAAGTGAATGTATCTCTACTCCAACATCCTTAGCACCATCTATAGATAAGAAACTGAGAGGTCTTTCTCCCTCAAAAGTCAAAGCTCCATAAGCTCCATCAGAAATAACTATTATTTTGTTCCTGTATGCAAAGTCGATAACCTGTCTGTAAAATTCCATTGTAGCTACCTGTCCTGTTGGATTATTGGGGTAATTAATGTATAGCAGCTTTGCCTTTTTCAGTATATCCTTCGGGATAGAATTCAGATCAGGATAAAAGCTATTCTCTTCCTTTAACGGCAGATTGTATACCTGACCACCCAGATACTTTGCCCAGGTTGAAATGACCGGATATCCCGGAACTGTTGTTAAAGTAATATCACCCGGGTTGATAAGACAAGAAGGCAGCATCGCCAGAATGGGCTTAGAAGTTATCACTTTCACAGGCTGTTTCTTTTATGCGCTGGAGAAGCTCCAATGGAGTATTTAAGGAGGCAGCGTCTCAAAGCTGCTTCAAGAGATTTATTAACAAAAAAATTGAGTATTTTGGAAATAGCAGCAAGCTATAGGTTTGAATCTCAGGATGGGTTTTGCA
>JAEZIV010000143.1 GCA_023436515.1 Bacillota bacterium | reverse complement strand
ACCTATGACTCCAGATTTCACGAAATTATATTCAGAGCAAGTAAGAGCAGGCCTTTGATGCATATGTTAAGCACTTTTCATAACTATATACAAAGTGCCAGAAACAATTCCTTTGAGACCCCTGGGAGACCTGCTAAAGCCCTTGAGGAGCATCGCGCAATCTTTAATGCAATTAAGAACAAGGATGCGGATACTGCTGAAAAACTGACAATACAGCATATCACAAATGCCAGTAAGAATTTCAATGACAGCCATCACAAATAGAACTATAGTGTAAGAAGGACTTTAGGTTAAAGCTTAAAGTCCTTTATTATTTTGGGAGTTCCTTATTCAGATAGCCTTGACGTTTACTTTCTTCCCTAGAACCTCTAACACTACGTCAGAATCCGGTGAGTCAAATATGCGCTGAATATCTTTTATGCTTATTCTGTTTACGTAAGAACAATACTTGCTCCAGACGGCGGCCTCGTCGTACATTCGATAAGCATAATCTTCACATCGGGTGCTGGCTAGCAGCCCCATATCTTCGTAATACTTCAGAGCTCATGCGGAAATGTCATACTTTATTGACCTTTCACGTATTTTTATGAGCTCGCTCATATTTCACCTCTAAAAGTTTTTCAAAAGTCATTATAAAGTACGACGCAAGGATTGAGTCAATAGATTATTAATAGTTATATAAAATGTTTACACCGCATTTATTAGATACAGCAAGTGCACAAGAGAAAAGAACCATGTTTTTATTCTAGCATTACCTGTAATCTTAAGTTATCTTTACAGTGAAAATAAAGAAGGATTAATGTAGCGACCTGTTTTTTATGCCACAAATATTTATTATTATTTATGGCATATATAAAATTTTGGAATAATGGTAAAATTGATATATCAAAAGCAGATACAAAGATACAAAAATACAGTACTTAACCTTAAGAAGGAGCTTATACATATGAATTATGAATTTAGCTTTTATAAAGATACAGATTTTGATGAAATAGAACAGTTGATCCTTGCATCATATCAATGGGAGTACCCAATCTGGGGACTGGCCAGGCATGAATTCTCCAGAGGACTGCATCCGGCTTTTACCGGACATTATCATGCATGGTATCATACCGTAGGTGTTTACAGGGAAAATGGCAAGGTTGCTGCATGTGTCATAAATGAAGGTAATTACAGTGGAGAAGCATTTTTCTTGTTTGATTCGAAAAAGCGGGCCGAAGACAAGGAGCTTCTCAGGGATATGATAAAATTTGCAAAGACGCATGCAACCGGTCTTAAAGAAGATGGACGGACTAAAACACTAAATCTGTATGTGCCTGCTTGGAATAATACACTAAAGGAAATGGTTTTACAGTCTGGACTTCATGAAATGGAATGGTGTGAGGAGCTTTATATATTACCTTTTGATAATGGCCCCTTTGCTGTAAAGCTCCCTGACGGGTATTCTTTTGCAGATGGCAATACCGTCCCTGACTTTTACCTTTCAAATACCCATCGCCAATCCTTTAGCTATGGGGGAGATAACCATGCTTGTGAGCATGGAGCACAGGCCTTCCATGACCTGCGAAAGATGAAGCACTATAGAAAAAACCTGGATATATGTGTTCTTGATGAGCAAAAGAGACCTGTAGCAATGGCTATCATATGGTATGATGAAAACATGCCCTATTGTGAGCTGGAGCCTCTGGCAGTTGTTTGGTGGGAAAGAAGAAAGGGAATAGCATCGGCTATTTTGCATGAAGCCGCTAATCGAGTCCAGGCGATGTTCCCCAACTGTAAGGGGATGTTAGGCGGATCTCAGCCCTTTTATAGGAAAATCGGTTATGAAAAGAAGGCGTCAATTCCAATATACCACTGGGAATTGGAGGTTTTTATATCCTGGGAAAAGGAATCCTATGATAAAAACTATGCTAAAGAAGTATAAGCAAGGAGAATATATAGTATTACTTACTTGTGTTAGTTCCAAATATTACATCATTTTCGATTAATGTTTTCTACGCTTTTCTAATTGTCTTTTAGAGATAATAAACGAATTAAGTTAATTTTATTAAATGATAGTGTACTCCTCTCTGAGGATGTGTAGTGAATACTCTTTAATGATAGGTGTACAAAAATTGTAGAAATAAGGTTTATCTTTTTTCTTTTATTCTGATATTATCATTATATGATATTATATTTTTTCTTTGCGGCATTTGTGGGATAGGACATTGATGTGAATTTGGTAGTTATTACCAGTGAATATACTTAGCTTTTAGAGGAGAAGGGTATGAACGCTTTAGCAGTAGCAGACAAAATAAACTCGTCAATTGAAAAGAATAACTTTCCGGGAGTAATTTCAATTATAAACATCTCTGCTTTTGAGTGAGTACGATGATACCGAAGGTTTTTGAAAGTCTCGTTCTATCAGTTTATTTCCAAAGACAAGAGTTCGAAGCCTGTCACCCAATTTATTAAAATCGCTAATCCTTATAAATCAAGGATTGGCGATTATTAAGTTAGAGTAATCTATGCTATACAGAATTGGAATAAAATATAAAATTATGTTAATATGATTAGCTACCAACTATAAGAGGGGGAGATCATAAAAATGAAATATCTAAGAGCTGCAACAGAAGATGAAGTGATTATGGAGTTCTTAAAGGGTGAGTTTCAATCCAAGAGATTTCAAACACAAATAAATGAAGTATTGAGGGGTCAAAAGCTGAATGCCAGTATAATTGTAAAGGCTGATTTATGTAACATGGAAGAAAACATGAAGCGAAAAGATATTTTAAACCGCTTCCGTGGATATGGGAGAAATGCAGACTTGTTTGAAAACTTCCCCAGCATTTCAAGATGGATTTTCGCAGAGTGCTCATTTGAAGATATTAACAAAATCCGTTATATCAATTACAGTTATTGGAATGAATTATCTAAATATACCAGCTCACCATTGATAGCGGCAGAAACAATACGAGAAGGCATCGAAATATATGGTGTTTCAAATTCTAATTCAATTAATGGGGTGAAGTATCTTGAACAAGGGGGTTCTTTTTCTCCTATAATCTTACTGACGTCAGACAAGGATAGTTACATTATACTAGAAGGTCATTCCAGAATGACGGTATATGGCCTAGCTCCAGAATTTTTTATTGGCAGTAAATGCTATATTGGTATTTGTGAAAAGAGTGCCTTACTTAAATGGAATAGCTGAGGGGATTCGCCGCATGCTATAGCATGCTGATGACGTCGCCCACCGCTCGCAAGCTTACGGTGCCGGGCTCCTACGCTCGCCTGAAAAATATGCATTCAGCATATTTTCCCGTGCCGCTGGCACGCCGGCTCACGCCCTGTCGGGTTCGAATCTCTTCCTTTTGTAAGCCCCGTCGGGAGACCTGGGGGGAATACGGGGGGACTGGTCCCACCCGTATGGCGCTTCGCGTCTTTTATATAAAATAAAAGACGCCTGCATTTTCCGCAGAAAATGCAAGCGCCGAATGGTGACCCATAGGGGATTCGCCGCATGCTTAAGCATGCTGATGACGTCGCCCACCGCTCGCAAGCTTACGGTGCCGGGCTCCTACGTTCGCCTGA
>JAEZIV010000241.1 GCA_023436515.1 Bacillota bacterium | reverse complement strand
TTGGATATCGGCAGGAAGTAAGGCCAGTAATCTTTTTAAATTGGATATCGGCAGGAAGTAAGGCCAGTAATCCTTTTGACTAGGGTATCTACAGGAAGCAGGTTTCTGTAAAATCAATTCAGCATGTTAATATTTCGGCGGCGGTTTTTTTACTCTTTGTAGCAGACCGCTGCCTATTTTCATGGGAATTTTATAAAAATACAGAGTTGCAACTCTTCTACCCAATGACTAATGCTAGGAAAGATTCAAGTTATTAACAGTAAAGTTTTTGCAAATATTAATAAATAATTAATATATTTATGCTATAATTTCTTTTGTGTTTATGGCTTTAATTATCTGACAAAGGGAAGAGAGAGGTCCATGGGGAGAAAAGGTTTAAAAATCGGTATTTGCGGGGGGACTTTTGATCCCATTCATACCGGACACCTTGCTGTTGCAGAGCTGGTAAGAAGTGAGTTTAGTCTTGATAAAGTCTTGTTTATACCGTCAGGCATGCCGCCGCACAAGGAACTGAAGAAGGTTATGGCTTCATCGCACAGACTGAATATGGTTAAATGCGCTGTAAAATCCAACCCATATTTTGAAGCGTCCGCAATTGAGGTTGAACGTTCAGGCTTCACATATACAGTTGACACCCTTAAAGAGCTCCATGGAATGTATCCGGATGGAGCAGAGTTTTTCTATATTATTGGTGCTGATGTTGTAAGAGACCTGTTGTCCTGGAAGAATGCGGAGGAAGTATTCACTTTGACAAGTTTTATAGCTCTTATGAGACCGGGATTCTCTGATGATGCTTTCCATAAACAGATAAAAGAGCTTATTGAAGGTTACAAGGTTAATATATGCTATTATGAGATACCTCTTCTTGATATATCCTCAACATTAATCAGGGATAGAATAAAGGCAGGAAGATCGGTTAAATATCTGGTGAAAGAAGAGGTTGAAGAATATATTTATAACAACCGCCTATATTTATAAAAGGAATATATTATGAAATTAGAGCAAATGGAGCTATATCTGAAACAATCGCTGAGACCGAAGACTTATATTCATTCGGTAAATACCATGAAGGTAGCTGTTTCTCTTGCTGAGCACTATGGTGGAAATACTGAGCAGGCAGCTATTGCCGGCCTCCTCCACGATTGCGCAAAAAATCTTCAGGATAGTGAAATCTTTAATTATTGCAGAAGCTACGGTATTACTCCTGACGAGATAGAAAAGCAGCAGCTTTTCTTAATGCATGGGAAGGTCGGAGCTATAATAGCAAAGGGGAAGTACCAGGTAGAGGATGAAGCAATCCTCAATGCTATTAGTAAGCACACAACGGGCCATAAGGATATGAGTTTATTGGATAAAATAATATTTTTGGCTGATTATATTGAACCCGCTAGAAACCATGGTATGGTTGATAAAGTAAGAGATTTGGCTTATTATGATATAGATAAGGCTTTGATCAGTTCCTTTGACAATATTATTGAGTACGTGATTTCTCAAAAGGGTTTACTTCATCCGAATACTATCATAGCCAGAAACAGAATTTTGATGAGTGTTTCAGGCTATAATGAAGGGTAAGGAGTTAAATTATTAAAGTATGAACAGAATTATCAGATTTGCATTTTATGCAATAGGAACCTTTTTGCTGCTGTTTTCATCAATTATAGTAGGAGTTAATTTCTACAAGGATTCCGGTGTGTTTGACAAGGAGGTTGTGGAGGTTAAAAAGCAGTCGGTACAGCCGGCAAAAAGCACAACTCCAAAAAAAATAGTGGTTGAAAGTCAGCCGACCGGTAAAGCTCCAGCAAAGGAAACGACGGCTGCAGTATCAACTAATAACAATAAACAGTTGGTCGTTGAAGTAATAAACTGTACTGAAAAAAGAGGACTTGCAGAGGAAGTCAGGGAAATGCTTGAAGCACAAGGGCTTAAAGTAAGCGCAGGCACAGACTCGGAAACGCAAGGTACGTCACAGATTATTATTAGAAAAAAAGGTAGTAACATCGACATTTTAAGAAACACTTTAAAAATATCGGTAGTTAAGGAAGAACTTCAGTCTGATTCAAGATTTGACGTGACAATACTATTAGGAAGTGATTTTAATCCATAATGGATTAGCTTAACAATAAAATATTAGCTTAGGACGAGGTGCAAACATTTGGATTCTAAAAAAATGGTAGAAAAAATTGTAATGGTTATGGAAGATAAGAAAGCTAGGGATATTAGTACAATCAATATAGAGAACATTACTGAAATATCTGATTACTTTGTTATTTGCAGCGGAACCTCTACTACTCATATCAAGTCAATAGCTGATGAACTGGAATTCAAGCTGGGAGAAATGGGGCTACGTGCATATCATAAGGAAGGCTATGATACTGCAAGATGGATACTGCTGGATTATGCTGATGTTGTAATCCATGTTTTCCATCAGGAGGACAGAAGCTTTTATAATCTGGAAAGATTGTGGTCGGACGGAGTTTTAACTAATATAAGATAAAATAAGAGACAGTATTTTTTAGTGGCTGTTCCAAAAAAGGAACAGCTTCTAATAATTTTGAAGGATAAGTTCGGTCTGTTTAAAGCCCAAATTAAGACTTTAGTTCATGCTATGCCAGTAGGAATTTAGGATGTTAAGTGTAATTGTGGTAAATATATTGAACATTATCTAAAGTTATGTTTTAATATATTGGGTTAGTATTGAACAGAACATATAATATTAAGATAAATGGAGGTAATGCCGGTGTCCCTTTTACGCAATTCTGCAGTAGGATGGATTCCTGCAAAGAAGTTGAAATGATTAGTGCAAATGGAGTTTCCCTGAGATTCGGGGGAAGAGCTTTATTCGAGAATGTTAACATTAAATTCACAAAGGGAAATTGCTACGGTCTTATAGGGGCAAACGGCTCCGGAAAATCAACCTTTCTTAAAATTCTATCCGGTGAGATAGAGCCAAGCAAAGGTGACGTTACTATAACTCCGGGGGAAAGACTGGCTGTACTCAAACAGAATCATTATGAATATGATGAGTTTGAGGTTCTAAAAACTGTAATGATGGGTCACAAAAGACTTATCGAAATAATGGAAGAGAAGGAAAAGCTGTATGCAAAATCAGATTTCACCGAAGAAGAGGGTATTCGTCTATCGGAGCTTGAGGCTGAGTTTGCCGAATTGAACGGATGGGAAGCAGAGTCTGATGCAGCCATACTCCTAAACGGCCTAAATATCGGAGATGAGTATCATTACAAGCTTATGAAGGATCTTGATGGTAATGAAAAAGTAAGAGTACTTCTAGCTCAGGCACTCTTTGGCAATCCTGACATCTTGCTCATGGACGAGCCTACCAACCATCTTGATGTTGCCTCAATTACCTGGCTGGAAAACTTTTTAGCCAATTTTGAAAACATTGTTATTGTAGTGTCCCATGACAGACACTTTTTGAATCAGGTTTGTACTCAGATAGCTGATATTGACTTCGGGAAAATACAGCTCTATTTCGGTAACTATGATTTCTGGTATCAGGCAAGTCAGTTAGCACTTCAGCAGGCAAAGGATGCCAACAAAAAAACCGAGGCAAGAATGAAGGAGCTTCAGGAGTTTATCCAGAGGTTTAGTGCCAATGCCTCCAAATCCAAGCAAGCAACCTCCCGTAAGAAGCTGTTGGATAAGCTGACGCTTGAAGATATAAGACCTTCTTCAAGAAAATATCCTTTTGTTGATTTTAAGCCTGAAAGAGAGGCCGGTAACGACCTTCTGATGATTAATGGCATATCTAAGGAAATCGAAGGCGAACAGCTCTTAAAGGATGTAAACATAATTGTTAATAAGGGAGATAAAATTGCCTTTGTAGGTACTTATGGAAATGCAAAAACAGCTTTGTTTAAAATACTTATGGGTGAGCTGGAGGCAGACAGTGGAGATTTTAAATGGGGAGTAACCACAAGCCAGGGCTATTTCCCAAGGGATAACTCCGAATACTTTGACGGGGTGGATCTGAGCCTTGTTGACTGGCTGAGACAGTATTCCAAGGATCAAACTGAAACCTTCCTCAGGGGTTGGTTGGGAAGAATGCTGTTCTCCGGTGAAGAAGCTCTGAAAAAGGCATCGGTTCTTTCCGGAGGAGAAAAGGTACGCTGTATGCTTGCAAAGATGATGCTTTCAGGAGCTAACGTACTAGTATTGGATGAGCCTACAAACCATCTTGATCTGGAGTCCATAACTGCATTAAATAACGGACTTATCAATTACAAGGGAACTCTGCTGTTCAGTTCACATGACCATGAGTTTGTACAGACAATTGCGAACAGGATTATTGAATTAACTCCAAAGGGTATCATAGACAGACAGATGACCTATGATGAATACCTTGAAAACGAAGAGATACAGGCACTCAGAAAAGAAATGTGGTCATAACCGGATATAAGCGAACCCCCTGGACGGCGAAGTCCAGGGGGTTTTATACTGCCTCACATTTGAGGTGGTGCCCTGCAGGGGCACTGTTCTACCCATCAGCAATTCAAGTCACTCAACAGACTCCTTAACCCCTCAAAATCAAGAAAATCCTCAATAAACTGCTTCCTCAACAGCTGAAGGGGAATATATTCATTATACTTGTTTAAAATCTGAATATCATCAGGCAGCGGCAAACCGTACAAATCTATATCTGACTTTATAATACTGTAAATCACGTCCTCTAATTGGGCGGCACTGCCTGTGAAATATACCTCCAGAAATATACAGGTATCCCAGGGCATTTTACTTTTTATACCCCTACTCAATAAAGTATAATGGAGTGTAAACAGCTGCCTTGTACCTATCCAGGGAAAGACAGCAAACTTATGCTCTGAAAGAGGGGTGACAAGCTGCTCCAATATCCCGCTGTTTACTGCCAGATACCGGATTTCATTAAGCCTCTCCTTACAACTGTCACTGAGGTAGGGGTAGGTATCCTCACTTTTTAGAATACTCCGTATTTTCTTAACCAGAATGGTATGAAGCTCGGACTTAAAATCTACATCCCAGTCCACCACAGAAATACCCGGAACCCTTTGTACAAATAAAACCTTTGCCTTAACATTGACATCAACAGTCTCCCAGGTCATACCGGCTAAAGAAAAACGCATACCGACAGGATAAACCTTATCAACTGTCCCAATAGACCGATTTTCATCCTTTACCAAATAGTACTCGGGCACTATGAAAACTGTGTAAAAGCTATAGTGATTAACTACCTGCTCTCCTGCTCTACCGATTATTAAGCCACCCTGCTCGGTTTTTTGTATGTGCTCGGTTTCAATCAAATGGGTGAGCAATAGCTTAAAATCCTGTTGTGAGACCGACTTAAAGCTGCTCAGTGACAGAATCTCCTGGGCCAGCTTTGCCGGGGATAGTTCGCCGTTGCTTTTCAAGCAGCTCATGGTCTGATGGTATAGCAAGGAATAAGGGTGCCGATGAGGCGCAATGGGTTCAATCCATTTTTCTCTAGTGTATAGCTCAACAATAGCAATTAACCGTATAAATCCCCAGTTGATGGGTCCTAATTTGTCGGCAGCCGTAGTTTGAATATCCTCAACAAAGGTGAACAGCAGCTGGGGCACCTGACCGCGCCTTCCACAGCGGCCTAACCGCTGGGCAAAACTAGATACGCTAATTGGGGCACCAATCTGTACTGCCTGATCCAGAGAACCGATATCAATGCCCAGTTCAAGTGTAACTGTAGCACCAGTAACAATTTTCTCTTCGGAGGATTTCATTTCATCCTCAGTTTGCTCCCTAAGCAGAGCAGATACATTTCCGTGGTGCACTCTATACACATCGGGAGCTTTATTTTTTAATGCGACTTCACGTAGGTTTGATAGAATAAATTCCGTTTCCTCACGGGAATTTGTAAAGATAATGGTCTTTTTGTCCAGTGTCATTTTAAAGAGATATTCAAAATGCTCCCTGTCACCTGAATCGGCATGAGTCTCATCCCCGTCCAGTGTCTTTACAAAACGCTGGACAAAAAGCTTTATACTCTTTTTGCCTTCATCAGTTACAGGGGCGATACAGTCTCTGTGGGTTCCGGTATTAAGCCAGTTTTGTGCAATTCCTATATCCCCAAGGGTAGCGCTGAGTCCAATGCGGCGGGGCACAATTCCGGTAAGTCTCTGCAGACGTTCCAATTGACACAAGACCTGAACGCCCCGGGCATCACGCATAAAATGATGAACCTCGTCTATGATTATATAACGCAAATCGGAGAATAGCTTTAGACATGCTCCTCGCTTATTTATTAATAGGCTTTCCAGGGATTCCGGCGTAATCTGTAAAATACCTGCCGGGTTTTTAATAAGGGCGTTCTTCTTTGTCACCGAGGCATCTCCGTGCCATTTACATACGGGAATGTTAGACTCGAGTATCAACTGCTCCAAACGCTTGAACTGGTCGTTAATCAATGCCTTCAGGGGACTGATATATAAAACTCCCACCGATGCTGAGGGCTTGTTGTAAAGCTCAGTTAAAACCGGCAGAAAGGCCGCTTCGGTTTTCCCAGAAGCAGTACCCGAGGACAGAAGCAGGTTACTGTCAGTATCAAATATGACTTCACAAGCTGCCACCTGAATACCCCTAAGTTCTGTCCACTTGTTATAGTAAATGAAATCCTGAATAAAGGGAGCCAATCTATTAAAGGCATTACTCATAATTCAAACCCCACAAAATCACTGTGTATTTCTTCGTCCGCAAGACCACCCTTTGCCATCTGGAAGCTATTGCTGCCCAAAATTTCTTTTATAGTCTTCTGCGGATTCTGATGAAGAATTCCTACAAGCTCAATAAAATCTCTGATAATTTCTCTAGGTGTAATGTGGGTATCGGCACCCACTCGGTTATATTCCACATTTATGAAGTAAAGCAAATCATCATGTGACAGCATGGGTTGGTAGTCATACAACAACGCGTGAATGTCACGAAGCTTCTCAATAAGCACATACATCTCTTCATGAGTAAGCATTTGCAGTCTGATAATAGGGGCAGACATATCTTTTATATCCTCTGAGGAAAAATGACCTTCGGCTAATCGGGAGCGAAGTGCTTCATAGCTGAACAAGCCTTTATAACGGTCCTCTATGCACTGGGGAGTACAGCCCATTATAAACCCGATGTTTTTTGCTTTTCCCTGCAAGACATCATTATACATAGTAAGTAATTTTTCATAATTGTTTTGTCTGGTGACCGAATGAGGGATCTTAAAGATATTAACCAGCTCGTCCACCATAACCAGTATTCCTTTATATCCGGCGCTGACCATGAAGGCGGCGAATATTTTTAAGAAGTCATACCAGGTTTCATCAGTGACTATCCAATTGATATCTAAATCCTCTTTGGCCTCTTTTCGGGAGGGATATTCTCCTCGAAACCACTTTAAAACATTTGATTTGGTTGATTGATCATCGCTCTGATACGCTCGCCAGTAAGCAATTACTGCTTTCGCAAACTCAAAGCCGTTTACCATACCCTCTAAATCATTCGTTACTGAGTATATTTTTCTTTCAACCTGTATGTTAAAGTCTTGACTTTCAGGAGTATACAGCTGTGCTGTGTCTGTAAGAATACCTGAAATCCATTTTTCCAGGATCAGAGGCAGGGCGCCCCCATCAGGCTTGGACTTTACCGACATGTTCCGAATCAGCTCCTTATAGGTTGCCAAGCCCTGTCCTTTTGTTCCGGCAAAACGTCTTTCGGGGGACAGATCAGCATCCACCACCACAAAACCTTTGGCAGTGGCATAATTTCGTATTGTTTGGAGTAAAAAGCTTTTACCGCTGCCGTATTTACCTACAATGAAGCGAAAGGTTGCTCCACCGTCGGCAATAATATCAATGTCGTGCAAAAAAGCATTGATTTCCTGGGTACGGCCTACTGTAATGTACTCCAGACCCACCCGTGGAACCACGCCGCCTTTTAATGCATTAATTATAATGTTAGCAATTCTTTTTGGAACAAGGTTTTCCTTCATCATATCACTCTATCCTTTATAATATCTCTGTAATCATCATACATTATTACGGTATCGTCAAGCTCTAAAACAGTATCACCGATATAATCGGTGGCTTTTTGATTTATACCGTCTATTAGGACTTCAAGCATGACTCTGTTTTTAGAAGCAAAGTCTTTTATATTATTACCCTTGATTATAAGCTTCAAGGCTTCAATTTCAAGCTGTGAAAGAGCATTCTTAAAAGCTGTCCAGATATCTGAAACCTGCACTGCCGGGAGCTCCACCTGCACTACCGGAAGCTCCAGCTGCTCTGCGGGAAGCTCCAGCTGCACTGCTGGAGCT
>JAEZIV010000076.1 GCA_023436515.1 Bacillota bacterium | reverse complement strand
CTTTTATACAACCCTCGGTAACCCTTCCTGAGGCTGACTCAATTCCCGAGGCTATATCAATGGATAGCACGTAAACGGAGCTCAGGTTTATAGCTTCCATAACGTCAGCCGGAAATCCCTTGACCTGACCTCTAAAGCCTGTGCCGAATATCCCATCAACTATTAATTGCGCTTTTGATAAGTCTTTTTTAAACTCCATAAGGTGTTGGGTTTCATACAGAGGTCTTACATCTGCCCCAAGCCTATATAGTATCTCCAGATTAACACTTGTGTCACCCATTAAAAAAGCTCTATCAAAAAGGCAATATATTATAGTAGAGTAGCCTTTAATAATAAGATGCCTGGCTACTGCAAATGCATCTCCAGCATTATTTCCCTTACCCGCTACTATGGTTACAGTTTTTGTTCTATAGGGCTCATCAGCGAAAAATTTTTCCACATGCCTGACTATCTGTAAAGCTGCATTTTCCATCAATACTACTCCGGGAATTCCAAGCCTCTCAATAGAATATTTATCAACCAACCCCATTTGCAAACCGTTAACAGCCTTCATAAAAAACCTCCGTTTCAATCCTTACTGCTGAAATACACTTCATCCAGTCTTTGCAGTTGATCACCACCGAGCAGATCGTGGAAATAGGAATATGTATCTGTATCATCCTGAGCACGAAGTTCCCTTTCATCAACCAGCTTTATGAGCTTCTCCTTTGTTTCGGCAATCTCCTTGTCAAGCACGGCGACTCTCTGTTGATTCTCCCTCATTGAAAAATAAACCAGCTTTACTGTCTGTTCAAGCAGCTCCAAATTAGCCTGTCTAAGCTCTTTAGGAATATTGATGAGTCTGTCCTCAATCTCTGTTAATCTATTGTTTATTCCCACAATCTGCTTTTCACATTCCTGCATTTCAATCTGTGCTTCCTGATTATTATTATCAAAAACCTCTGTAGTGAGCTTTATTATTTTGTCCATGCACTCTTTCTTTTTCACAGCTATTTCCTTGGACTCGACTATAACTCTAGATTGCTCCTTAAGGAGCTCCCTTATCTTGTTCTCGCACTGATTAATGTCTTCAGTCTTTACAATATTCTTAAAAAGGCCGTTCCATCTCTCATCAAGAGTTAACAGAGATATATCATTTTTAATCAGCACCTTAATGTCCAACTGCGGTTCAGGCTTCCTTCTGCTAAATAACTTCCACATGCGTCCTCCACAATTCCTGCTTAGTATATTTTACAGACTTCAATTGTATATCGGTAAAAAACAGTTTATTTATAACGTATATGTTTAAGGAACATTTATCATTTTCAGCATGAAACTTGTAAAGCCTAATACTCGAGAGTATAATTAATTATCAGATTAAAATGCCTGAATAGTCAAGGCATATAATATCCAAGCACGACTTTACGTCTGAGAGAAAGGTTATTTATGAAACATTTATTCCTCTATGCTCATGCCGGCAGCAGGAATCACGGCTGTGAAGCTATTGTAAGATCAACCTTAAAAATATTGAATCACAAAAATACAGATGTATCTCTTGCAACCTTTAGAGTACAGGAGGATATTAGTTTTCTGTCTCCCGATTTGAAACTAGCTTATATCACATATAAGCGTTACAATGGGTTACACCCCATAAGACTTATTGATGCAGGATTAAGAAAATCAAAGGTATATCAGGATTTTTTATTTTCATTTTCTCAAAAAGATATTACTGCAAAAATGGATAAGCAGACCTTGTGCCTTTCAATTGGAGGCGATAATTACTGCTATGGTATACCCAGATGGATTTACTATACAAATAAAATGGCTGCAAGGAAGGGTAGCAAGACCGTTTTCTGGGGCTGCTCAGTAGACCCGGAGGTCATAAATGACGAGATGCTGGAAGACTTAAAAAAATACAGCCTCATTATTGCAAGAGAAAGTATTACTTATCAGGCTTTTGTTGACAAGGGCCTCACAAACACCATACTGTTGCCCGATCCTGCCTTTACCTTGGATTTAAAAGCAACGCCGCTACCTGAGGGTTTTATTAGCGGTAATACCATCGGAATAAATGTGAGCCCACTTATAATGAAAAGTGAAACCAGCGGAGGAATTGTATTTAAAAGCTATGCCAGACTTATTCAGCATATCATTGATACCACTGACAGCCAAATAGCTCTCATTCCTCATGTACTTTGGGAGCATGACAATGATATGGTTCCGCTTTCAAAGCTTTTCGACTTATTCAGAAATACCGGAAGGGTTATTCTTTTTGGCGATAATTACAACTGTATGGAACTGAAGGGTATTATTTCACAGTGTAAGCTGTTTATCGGGGCGCGAACCCACGCAACTATTGCTGCCTATTCCACAGGGGTTCCTACTCTGGTAATAGGGTACTCTGTCAAGGCAAGGGGCATTGCGAAGGACATTTTTGGCAGTGAGGATAGGTACACCCTCCCGGTTCAAAAGCTTCAGGAAGAGGATCAGCTAATAAAGGCCTATGAAAACCTGAAGGAACACGAGGAAGATATAAGGAGACATTTGTCTATCTTTATGCCTGGCTACATTGAAAAATCCTATTCTGCCGGAGTTCCTGTAATGAACTTACTGTCAGAGGAATGAAAGGATGACCAGGAATAAACCATGAGGATAAACGAATTAAAATGGGGAGCTGCCCTGTCATATACAAATATTTTACTTTCCAATATAATAAATCTCGCTTTTACACCATTTCTGCTTACTACACTTGGTAAATCAGAATATGGACTTTATATGCTCATTGGCGCATTTGTCGGCTATATGGCAGTCCTGGATTTTGGTCTGGGTAATACCATTGTCAGGTATGTGGCAAAGTACAGGGCGCAAAATGATAAAGAGGGTGAACAGGGCTTCCTGTCTCTTGCCTTCCTGATATACACTGTTTTAACTGTACTTGCAATTGGAATAGGGCTGGCCTTGGTTCCTGCGCTGCCTTCAATTTTCGGCGAGTCACTTTCGGCGGCCGAGCTGGATACCGCCAGAAAAATGTTCGAAATCCTTATCATAAACATCGGCCTGACATTGTTTATGAATGCATTTACCTCAATAATGTCAGGCTATGAAAAATTTGTTTTTCCTAGAACAATGGCAATTGTAAGGATAGTTATCCGGCCGCTGGCAATCATCATCCTGCTGCTCATGGGCTATAAGGCACTTGCCATAGTTGTGGTGGATACATTATTAAATGTATTGCTACTGTTAATAAACATATGGTTTGTGCTGAAAAAAATCCACGTTAAAATAAGATACCGTCACCAAAACTGGCCCTTTGTAAAGGAAATATTACTTTTTTCTGTTTATGTTTTTATAAATATGATAGTCGATATGGTGTACTGGAAGCTTGGACAGCTTGTTGTAGGTATTTTTTACGGAGCGGCATCGGTAGCTATATTCGGTCTTGGAATGTCCTTCCCGGGCTATTATATTAATTTTTCAACAGCAATATCCGGAGTGTTCCTGCCAAGGGCTACACAGATGAGTGTTGATAATGCTTCAAGTAAGGAGCTGGATAAGCTTTTCATAAAAACCGGAAGAATACAGTTTATCGTTATAGGCTTTATACTCTCCGGATTTATACTGTTAGGTAGACCCTTTGTAATTCTATGGGCCGGACCTGATTTTGTTCAGGTTTATCAGATTGCTCTTATTGCAATGATTCCGTTAACAATTCCACTTATTCAGAATGTGGGAGTATCAATACTTCAAGCTAAAAACCTACATGCCTTCCGATCTGTAATGTACCTGATTATAGCAGTTTTTAATCTTGGAATAAGCATTCTGTTAACCAAAGAAATCGGTATAATTGGTGCAGTAATAGGCACTTCAATATCACTGATTATTGGAAACATAATAGTTATCAATATTTACTACCGGAAAAAACTCGGGCTGGATATAGCCAGATTCTTCAAGGAGGTATTCCAGGGGCTTCTTCCGGCGATGCTCCTGAGTCTGCTTATTGGCGTTGTGTTTCTGTACATCCCGGTAGGCGGCTGGACAGGATTAGTGCTGAAGGGTATTCTGTTCACTATTGTGTATGTAATAGCAGTTTGGACCATCGGTATGAACGCATATGAAAAAGGCCTTTTCAAGGGTCCAGTTATGAGAATACTTAACAAAGTATTTAAAAAATAAACTGCATTATTGTGTCGTTCTATTACCAAAATATATTTAACCGCTGTACTGAGGCGGGATGAGGGTAACATATGGAAACAGTATTTGATAAAAAAAACAATTGCTTTGGCTGTAGTTCCTGCGTACAGATATGTCCCACTGGCGCCATAGAGTTTAAGAGAGATATGGAAGGCTTTTCATACCCTGAAATAAATCAGGCTAAATGCACCGACTGCGGTCTGTGTAGAGGGTCCTGCCCAATTTTCAGTAGAGTTGAGTCACCCTCAGAACCATATCCTCAAATATATGCCATATGGAATAAAAATGAAGCTATTAGGAAATCAAGCACCTCCGGTGGAGTGTTCTCAGCACTGTCCGAAGCAATACTCTCCCAGGGAGGGGCGGTTTTCGGGGCTGCCTTTAATGATAAAATCCAGGTAGCTCACAGGGGGGTAGAGTCAATGGACCAGCTTTGGAGGCTTCAAGGCTCAAAGTATACTCAAAGTTCTATTGGTAACTCCTATAAAGAAATCAAAATTTTGCTGAAGGACGGAAGAAAGGTGCTATTTTCTGGTACTCCCTGCCAGGTAAGCGGATTGTACTCTTTCCTTGGAAGAAGCTATGACAATCTGTACACCTGCGACTGTGTTTGTCACGGGGTCCCTTCCCCAGGTGTATTTGAGCTATATAAGGAGCATTTGGAGAAATCTAGCAGCTCTGAAATACAAACGTTTCAATTTCGTAACAAATCCTCCGGCTGGAAAAACTATAATGTAAGTGTGGGCTATAAAAACGGCCAAAAATCATTTACCAATTTTAAAGAGGATCCCTACATGAGGGGTTTTATCAGCAATATGTACTTAAGACCCTCCTGTCACAGTTGCAAGTATGCTTCGGTACATAGGCAGTCAGATATTACCCTGGCAGATTTTTGGGGTGTTGATAAGTTCAAGCCCGAGCTTGATGACGATAGGGGAACCTCACTTATTTTGACAAACTCCCCCAGAGGAGAGGAGCTGCTGAAGGTCTGCCGGGATAAGCTTGTTATTCATAAGGCTGACCTGCCTTCTGCCATTAGAGAAAACCCCAGCCTTACCAGCCCATCAAGCCCAAACACAAGAAGGAGCGAATTTTTTAAAGCTATGGAGTATGGAGATTTCCCTGCTCTCGCTCACAAATTCTTAAGACCGCCTACAGGAACTCAGCTTTTATGGCGCAGGTGTCTGAGAATTCCTAAGAAATTGGTCAAGCTGGTATTGAGAAGAAATTGAATTCATCGGTGAAAATGAGTAGTTTTGAATTAGGCTAGCCAGAAATAGCATATCAGCCCTTGAACAAAATTGACATCTGGAATATGTGGTGCTAAACTAACCATAAAAATGTCTCAGAGGAATTTTATCACTTTTGCCATTACTGCGGGAGATGGGAGAAAATATGGATCGTTCACCGTTAATATCTGTAATTATACCGATGTATAATACCGGAGATTATATTGAACAGACAGTTAAAAGCGTATTAACGCAAACCTACAGCAAGCTTGAAGTAGTTATTGTAGATGACGGGAGTACAGACAATAGTGCCAAACTTGTAGAGGCACTGAAAATGCAAGACTCCAGAATCAGATATATTTATCAAAGGAATCAGGGTGTTTCAGCTGCAAGAAACAATGCAATCTCAAACTCCTCAGGTGAGTATCTGGCTTTTCTGGACAGTGATGATCTGTGGATGCCCGATAAACTTGAAAAGCAATTGAGGAGGCTACAAGCTACAGGGATGGAGGCCTGCTACTGCGGCTACCGGATGTTCTGCGAGGATGAAATGGGTAAAGCCTTTCCCGAGCGATATTTTGAAGGAGCTATTCTGACTAAGGTCATAAAGGAAAAAGTATCGGTTTGGACCAGTACGGTTTTAATCAGGAGGTCAGTTGTAACTGACAATAATATAGCCTTTAGGCAGGGCTTGAACTGGAGCGAGGACATGGAGTTCTTCTGCAAGCTTATGTACCTTGGAAGCTTTTGCTGTGTTCGTGAGACACTTGCACTGTACAGGCAGAGACCAAACTCACTTTCGGTTTCACCGGACAGAGTGCCCGAAATTGCACTGTGGAAGGATTTTATCGGCTGGTTGAATACTGTACCGGAGAAGACTAACTATGATAAAAACAATATTTTTCGTGCAGTGCAAACCTATAAGCTGCCTTCGATTGCAATATTTTGTACATATCAGAAGCTAATTACAGGTGAGGCTATAGATCAGGACTTCCTATTAAAGGTTCCTCCAAAGCTGGTTCACCAGTATAAACTAAGCCTGTCTACCACAGGTATAAAGCTGCTTATAAAGAAAATATTAATACTATATAAATACCGCTACAAAAGGTTTTCCTGACTTCAGATCTTTAGTGGATAATTCTCCGGTGATAACCGGGTACTGAAATAAGGAAGCAAATATAAGATAACACACAATTTATAATTTAAGTATTCTTATGTTTATATTCATAGGAATTTTAAATAAGAATGACTAAACCTTTTAACAATTAGTTATTCTAAAAATATATAACTAAGGAGAGTTGTAAGGATGAAGATTATTAATGAAAAGGGGAAATTATTTGGACTGATTAACATTGTTGATCTAAGTATTATTGTTTTGGTTCTTCTAATAGGTGCTGTTGTATTGTTAAAAACCACAGGAACTGATGTTGGTCCCATAACAAGTGAAGAAAATCTTCAGGAGCTTACCGTTACCTTTAGAAGTTCAGTCAGAAATGATGAACAGCTGAAGGCGTTGAAAGAGAAAGATCAGCTTATCTCTCTGCTTAAACCGGTAGATGCCTATATCACAGCAGTGGAATTCAAACCTCTTGAGGTTCCAATTAATACAGCGGATGGAAAAGCAGTATATTCTGTTGATCCAAAAAGACAAGAGCTCGTGGCTAAGTTTACTATGAAAACCGCTAAGGGCACCGGTATAATCAGACTGGATTCCCAGGAAGTTTGTGTGGGTAAAACCTTTATACTTAAAACCCGCACATTTGAATCATCAGGAACTGTAGAAGCTATTGAATTCAAATAAGGAGGTCATATTGTGTGGAAATATGTCTCGAACAGCATATTATACAGATTCCTTATATTCGTAAGTGATTTGTTGTCTAATGCATATAAAAATAGTTTTTTGAATAGGTGTATATCAACACTGTCTAAATGGAATAGAAACAGTGTTATTTACAGAACCAAACAAAACTATATTGAGTCAACACCGAAATACTCCTTTTCAATTACATATAGGCTATTGGCCTTTTTTGGTAAAAAGCTTGATAAGATGGCAGGTTACCTTAATTTAGTATATACAAAAGCTTTTAGAAGTAGCCTTCTAGGCAAGTCCCTTACCGGATTCTTACAGCTGGGAAAGAAATTTTTTGGCAAATGGGATAAGCTGGTTTACTTTGTTATACTTGCCATTGCTCTCAGTCTGTCGGCTCTCGTACTACCAAAGCTGGCAGTTGTAGGAATCATAGGCATTCTGTCTGCCATATATATTCTCAGAAATTTTGAAAGGGCTGCCTATCTGGTTGCAATCTATCCTATACTATATTTTATAGCTGTTAAATCAAATAACAGTTTGCTGGTATCTGCCTGGGATGAATTACTTATTGTATTTTGTATTTGTGTTTGGTTTTTCAGGTGGTTGGCTGACAGGAAAGATTTCAATTTTGCATGGACTCCTGTGGATTTTTCGTTAATCATTTTCTTTGTTGTATGTATAGCTTTATTCATAATAGGTTCATTTGGTACTATTGGCTTTAACAGTCTTGGCTTTGACGGCTTAAGAGCAGTAATAGAGTACATGTTCTTCTTCTTTATAGTTGTAAAACTGCTTAGATCTGATGATGGAGCCAAAAATGTTGTTAAGCTTATGATAACAACCTGTGTGGTAATGTCACTTCACGGGATATATCAATATATTGTCAAGGTTGAAACTCCTTCCTACTGGACCGATAAGGTAGAAGTCTCCTCCGGTCCGAGGGTGTTTTCCTTTGTTGGAAGCCCAAATGTTCTGGGTTGCCTGCTCGCCATGGTTATACCTCTGGCCATATCGCTGATATTCACAGAGAAGGAGCTTATTAAGAAACTCATATATTCAGTTGCCACCGGCTTAATGGGTATATGTATTCTGCTTACAGGCTCGCGCTCCTCATGGATAGCACTAGGCTGCGCCTTGACTATTTACGCTATTTTGAGTAAAAAATATTATTTGATAATTGCTTTATTTGTAGCCGCATTACTGGCATATACCATGGTCTCATCGGTCCGAGCAAGAATAGACTATATGCTTGACCCTGCCTATATCGTAAGTAGCTTTAAAGGTGGTAGATTTGCCAGATGGCCTAAGGCCCTTGAAATGTTCTATAATAATCTCCTGTTTGGTGAAGGCTTTGGCCAGTTCGGAGGAGCTGTAGCCACAAACAATAAGGTTAGGGGTGCCTTTTACGTTGATAACTACTATATAAAAGCCGCCGTAGAAATGGGTATTTTCGGTCTTGTTACCTTCCTTGCAGCACTATACAACGGAGTTGTCTGGTCCTTTAGAGCTTCATATAAGGTAGAAGATAAGGTTTCAAAGGGCTTGATACAAAGCGGCTTTGGAGCTATGGTAGGAATATTGGTAACAAATATCGTGCTTAATAACTTTGATGCTCCGTCGGTAGTTACTTATTTCTGGACAATTGCAGCGGTATGTGTCTTCCTTGGCTTTGTGAGGAAGGGAACTAATAATGTTCTTACAGATATTGCAAATAGATAGCAGAACTAACAAACCGGCAGATAATTATTAACCTGTTCTTCAATAATAGAGTAGGCTCTGCCCTACTCACAAATAAAACAACCTACAATCTACATACGCTGGAGTTTTTATGAAAAGAGAAAGTATATACAAACGTTACGAACCAGCAGTTACAACAACTGACACTTATTATGCCAGTGCCTTCTGGTTTGCCTTCTATAATGGAAAAATGCTCATTAAGACCGATGGTGTTAAATACTCAATACCGGAAGTCAAAGAGTTGAGCCAACTTAATTTACAGCCCATCAGGACCCAGTATTTGGGGCATTTAAAGGAAGTTCCCTGCTTTTCAGCCGAGCTTTCCTCCGAAGACTATATTCCTGTGGGTATGGCCTTTATTGAACTAAGAGCCTTATATGATTTAATTGACGAGGATTTATTCCTACTTGCGGGAAAGGCCTACCAGATTATATGCTGGGATCAGACAAATCAGTTCTGCGGCCGATGCGGGTCTCAAACCGAGGAACTTGTGGGAGAGAGGGCGAAAATATGCCCCAAATGTAAATTCATCAGCTATCCAAGAATATGCCCCGCGGTAATAACTGCAGTAAGAAAAGAAAACAAGCTGCTGCTTGCCCATGCCAGACATTTTAAAGAGGGGCTGTATTCCCTGATTGCAGGCTTTGTTGAAGCAGGCGAAACTCTTGAGGAAGCCGTTCAAAGAGAAATAATGGAGGAAGTGGGGATAAAGGTTAAGAACATACAGTATCTCGGCAGCCAGCCCTGGCCCTTCCCCAACTCCATGATGCTTGGTTTTGCTGCTGATTATGAGGATGGAGAAATAACCGTTGATGGAGTTGAAATAACCGATGCCCACTGGTATACCGTCGATAATCTACCCGGACTGCCCTCGGAAGTCAGTATCGCCAGGAAAATAATTAACTGGTGGGCAGAACAGCAAATAAAAGATTAAACTTATTCAGACAAATAAAAAAGACCTGCTATGGCTAGAGGGCACTGAAAAACTATACTTTTTCAGTGCCCTCTATGGCTCAGCAGGCCTTTATTATTTCGTATGCCTTCAAGTTAGTTGTTTCCAAGAATATACTATTGTATTTCAATTCTGTTATTAGTTTTTTTCCCCTCGCTTTTAGGAAGAACTACTGTAAGAACCCCATTTTCATATTTTGCTGTGACATCCTCATGTTTGACGTTTTGAACATAAAAGCTTCTGCTGCTGGAACCGTACCTTCTTTCTCTCCTGATATAATTGTTTTTCTCCTCATTTTTTTCCTCCGAGGTTTCCACTGAAATAGTGAGTCTGTCATCTCTTAAATCCAGCTTTATATCTTCCTTCTTCGCACCTGGGATTTCAGCCTCAACAATGAAGTCCTTCTCAGTTTCACGAACATCGGCTTTAATGGACTGTAAACCGCTGAAACCTAGAGAGCTATCATTAAAGAAATTAGTAAAAATACTGTCTAAATCAAGAGGATTCCCTCTTTCACAAACCTTGTTGCTTCTAAATGGAACTATTCCAAACATAAAATGCACCTCCAAATTTTTTTATACTTAGTTAAAACTTATATTATTTGATTTTGACTTTCTTTGATCTTATGACTTTATTTTAGATTATCTCAGTATTATAATCAAAATTGATTTTGACTTTCTTTGACCTTTAAGTCAAAGCTACTATTATTTAGCTCTTAATATCTCTTATAAATTCAATATTTCTTTGAATTTCGCAATAAATTTTATCTTCCAATACACCGAGTAATAAAAGCTAAGCATTTTCATTCCTTTTGTATTTTCTCACCCTTCTGCTTTTAATCCCCAACAACTGAAAAAGCTCTCTCCAGTCGATTGCACCTACCAGTGCCATTAGAAACAGTGCTATTCCAATATATGCTCCCACCGCCAAAAGTGTTTGCAATACCTCCGAAACCCTTAGAAAGTTGAAAAAGCTATATATGTAATTACTTAGGACAAATAAAGCCACAGTTACAATAGCGGGTCTGACTACCCAATGTCTCAAGTCCAGCGCCATACCGGTACATTTTATTATGATCATGAAATCTAATATACATACTATGAGACAGCTGACCACAACTCCTAATATATAAATAGGTATTCCGTAATGCGGTATAAGAAAAAAGACACAGGCGATTCTTATTAGCGATCCAATAGTGGAGTTAATAAGAAGGAGTCCCTGCTTACCTAAGCCATTCATAATGCCCATCAGGATTTGCTGCAGATACATGAAAATGCATGTAAAGGAAAGTAAAAATAGAGTGTGCCCCACTTTCTGTCCGGGATAAATCATATTTGAAATCTTATCTGAGTAACAGGCAAAAAGGGCCATGAATACAAAACCAACGACCATAGTTATCTGGATGGATTTTGAGATTCTATTGTTTGCACTGTTGTAATTCTTTAATGATATTGACTCAGAAATAGCAGGAACAAGTGTAGTTGCCAGGGAGGTTGTAACCAGTGCCGGAATCAATATCAGGGGCAGTGCCATACCTGTGAGCTTTCCGTACTCCTCCATGGATTGTATATAATTAAGACCTCCCGCAAGAAGCCTTTGAGGTATCAAAATCAACTCCGCAGCCGACATAATAGAGATTATGAATCTGTTGATTGAGATTGGTGCGGCACATCCCACAATTGCAGCCACAAGCTTTCTTTTTTGTAATATTCCCTTCTTTGACTTCGGTGCAATATGGGGATATTTTTTGAACCTGTAACACACTGCCAAAACAAAAAGGTTCGACATTTCACCCACTGCCATTCCCACAGTTGCCAGAGCACAGGCGTATTCCAAGCCTGCTTGAAGAAATTTTGCTGCCAAAGCAAAAATAATTGCTATTTTTACCAGCTGCTCCACGATTTGCGAAAAGGCTGTAGGTGTAACCTCCTGAATACCGTAGAAGTAGCCTTTATATGCAGAAGCAGCAGCAATAAGCGGTATACAGGGTATCATTATCAATAGGGATGAATAGGTCCGGTGATCCTTAAGTATAACATTAACTATAAAATCAACATTTAAATATATGATCAAAGATATAAATGAACTGGCTATAGTAACACCTGCCAGCCCCACCTTCGATATTCTCTTTATATTAATATAGTTCCCCTGTGCAGCCTGCTCGGCTATCATTTTTGAAATGGCAATTGATACTCCTGAGGTCAAGGTCAAAATTATCATAGTATACACAGGTACAATTAACTGGTACAAACCCATCCCCTCTGCTCCGATAAGATTTGAAAGGTAAATTCTATATATAAACCCGATAATGCGAGTTACAAAGCCTGCAAGCATCAATATAATTGCACCGGTTACAAAAGTCCTTTTGGTCATAAGTACCCCCATAAAAATAGTATCTCGGTTTATTTTATTGAGCTGTCCAACCTTTTATGACTCAAGGTTTCCAGAAGTTTACCATAAATTACAGGTTGATACTCATCATATTGAACCATATAATAAACGCAAGGGCTGCTTTATGTAAACTAAAGTTATCATTGCACCCACGTAAAACATTAACCACAGGGGCATAGGACCTTTATTGCGACCCGGCAATTGTAAGACCGTAACAAGGTGTACCCTTTTCAGCAACGCTCAATTTCAAAATTTATATAGAATTGCACTTAATTTTAAGCCCTGATTGCCCGAATATGTTGACTTATAAGATAACAATTATAAGCTGGGTTAATGGACTTTTTTATTAAAGGGAGGTCATTGTGAATAAAAAATATGTAGCAAGTGGTTTAGCTCTTGCGCTTTTACTAGCAGCAGGAGCTCCTGTCTATAGAGGTTTGTCCCTAAACTCAGGTATTTTGGAGGTAGCCGGACTACAGCAGGTTGAGACTCAAGTCAGTCAGAATTCATTGCTATCAGGACCAGATATAATAAATACTCAGGACAATGCAGAAAGGTCAATTGCCATAGAAGCTGCGAATGCGGAAGCTGCGAAAGCTGCAAAGGTTAGAGCAGCCAATATAGTAGAAGTTAAAAGCTCTTCAGCTAAAAGTTCCGGAGAAAGTACTTCTACTGTAAAAAAGTCTACTTCAGCGGAATCTAGCAACAACGCGGCTAAAAAAACTACAGTGGCAACGGCTTCAAAAGCTAAGGCAAAAACCAATACCTCTACAACGAAAACCAATACCTCTACAGCCAAAATTAATACCACATCAGCAAAACAACCTGTATCACGGGGAACTACCTCAACAACGACAGCAAAGGCACCAACTCAAGCACCAACTCAAGCATCAACTCAAGCCCCAACTCAAACATCAAGCTCTAAGGCAAGTGCGATAATCACCACCGCTAAAAGCTATATAGGCGTGCCTTACGTATGGGGTGGAACAACTCCAACGGGCTTTGACTGTTCAGGCTTCACACAATTTGTGTTAAACAAGCATGGTGTATCCATTCCAAGGGTAACCGCCGATCAATATTCAGCGGGAACTGCTGTATCAAAAAGTAACTTAAAGGTTGGAGATCTTGTATTCTTCACAACCTACAAGCCGGGACCATCACATGTGGGCTTCTATCTGGGCAGTGGTAAGTTTATTCACGCAAGCTCCTCCAAAGGAGTAACTATTTCAGATATAAACAGTTCTTACTATTCCAGCAAGTATATCGGTGCGAGAAGAGTCTTATAATTTAAAAGCATAAAGGTCTAAAAAGTTTGCAGATATTACATTTCTGCAAACTTTTTTTCCATTCTTATGATAAAATTAATACATTAAAATTAATTTTCTTGTATAATTTGGATATAATATGATTGGAGATTGGAAGCTAAACTATGGATTTTAACAGGTTGTTTGATATGGCAAGTCAAAAAATCAGTCACAAAATTCTTGTTGTAATCATTGTGTTTCTGTTAATAGCTATTGCAATTATTATTGGTATATCCCAAAGAAAGCAGCATAGCTTTTATGAAAATAATGAGCCAATCACCCCTTCCCCCTCATCCTCTGCTGCGTCAACCACTTCTACAGCTCCCGAGAAGGTACCGCTGGTTGTTATAGACCCCGGTCATGGTGGTTGGGAACCGGGAGCAGGCAATGGTAAGCTCAATGAAAAGGATATTGTTTTGGATATATCTCTTGAGGTAGAGAGATTGCTGGCCGAAAAGAATATTGAATATCATATGATCAGAACAGACGATACCTATGTCAATTTGGAGGACAGAGCCAGGATTGCAAATGAGTTGAAAGCCAAACTGTTTATCAGTATACACAATAATTCCTTTACCGATGCCTCTCAAAGTGGTATTCTGACAACATATAATCCTAATTCTGCGATAGGCAAAAACATTGCAAAGGTTATGCAGTCAAAAATAAAGGATATAGGTATGAGAAACAGAGAAATTATGCCACGCCCCAATCTATATGTTCTAAGGCACACTGAAATGCCTGCATTGCTCTTGGAGATAGGCTTTATTTCAAATAAAAAAGACCTGAAGCTCTTAACTGATGCGGAATTTCATAAAACATGCGCTCAGCAGATAGTTTCAGGCATTGAAGATATTTTGGATAATCATATCCTTACTACTGGCGGAGTAGAAAACCCTGAAGCAGATTGATTATCTCATCCCTATCGTTTAGTTTAAATATTTTCTGTTTGGTATAAGCTGCATCCCTCATACCTTTAATATACCAGGCTATGTGGGACCGCATTTCAAGAATACCGGTTCGTTCACCCTTATGTTCAATCAGCATGTTCATGTGCCTTATAATTGTATTTATTTTTTCCTCAGGAGTTGGAGGCTCAATAATTACACCCTCTTCGAGATATTTATTTATCTGCTTAAAAATCCATGGGTTCCCCTGAGCTCCCCTGCCAACCATTATAGCATCGCAACCCGTCTCATCAAACAGTCTTGCGGCTTCCTTGGGACCAGTCACATCACCGTTGCCTATGACTGGAATGTTTACTGCCTGCTTTACCTGCTTGATTATGCTCCAATCGGCCTTTCCGCTGTAAAACTGGTCACGGGTTCTCCCATGTACCGCTATAGCGCTGGCTCCGCTTGCTTCAGCTATTTTAGCAACTTCAACGGCATTTACACTGAATTCATCCCAACCCTTTCGGATTTTTACAGTCACAGGCTTGGCAGACACCCTGACTACAGCCTTGATTATCCTCTCAATTTGGTCGGGACGTTTCATAAGGGCGCTGCCCTCTCCGTTCTTTGTGATTTTTGGTGCAGGGCAGCCCATATTTATATCAATTACACTTGCATCCGATTCATTTAACTTCTCGGTAACACCGGCCATTATTTCCGGTTCTGACCCGAATATCTGCACTGCACCCGGCTTTTCCTTTTCATTGAGCAAAGTCAGCCTTGTGCTTTTTTCGTCCTCATAATGCATACCCTTGGCACTGACCATCTCAGTATATACAAATCCACAGTCCTGCTCCTTGCATAAAACTCTAAAGGGCATATCTGTAACACCAGCCATTGGTGCGAGAAATATTCTGTTTTCCAGTTCTACATTTCCTATTTTCAAAGGTATCCTCCTACCACTTTATGGTCAAGCTTAGGCACTAACCACAGTCCTCTTTGTTCCATTTTAAACCTTACTGTAATGATTAGTCTAAAGAACCTACTCTTCGATTATGAATAACAATACCTATTTTAACAGACATAGTGGTTTTGAGTAAACCATTTACCCATTGATAAATGTTGGAACTGATAGCTGCCCGCCGGGAGGCCTATTGTCATCAAGTTGTATTGTAAATGATTTACAAATTATGTTTTCGATATGTCCCATATTCCCATTATATGTATTCTAGCTTGATGACATTGGGAATACGGGGGGGGGACTGGTCCCGCCAGTAAGGCGCTTCGCGTCTTATAATTACTTTCTTCACTTTAGGGTAGCATTAACATAATAGAACTTTTCTCTTTTAGAGTTATCAAGGTTGGAGCCACTATAGAAATACTCTGTATGTTTTATGAATTCTATCTTAAAATTTGCTAAAAGTTCCTTGATATCATTTAAGTCAGCGTAGAAATGAGGTACACCTTTTTCAAGTTCATCTCGGTTTACTAGAGTATTTTTGTCTAACTTGTCCAATCTGTTCTCAATAAATTCTGTGCTTTCTTTTGAGCAAAATGATAAATATACCTCACCATTTGGTTTGAGCACTCTTTCAATTTCTGCAATTGCTTTTTTTATGCCATTTGAATCGGTATGAGAAATAACATGATAGGCAAATATGCAGTCAAAGGATTGATTGGAGTAATGGAGGGATAGCATATCGCCAACCATTGCATTTATAAGCAGATTTTCTTTTGCAGCCCATGTTTTTAAGTATTCAACAGCATAATCAGAAATATCCATTGCGGTTACGTTAAACCCTTGTTTTGAAAAATAAATGGCATGGCGGCCAAGTCCTGTTCCTAAATCTAAAAGATCAACATAACCTGATTCCTTCCACCTATTTGCTAAGTAAATACAATTATCTACAGGCTTAAGTTGTGGCGAAGATGGGTCAATAGCCCAATTATGTCCTTTAAGGTTGACAATTTGCTTACTTTTGTTATCCATTTTGTAATCCATTTCAATATCACCCTTTACTGTTAGTAGAAAAGTGATACGTGGAAATAGATTGAGCTGAACACCTTTCTTACGTGCTGCTGATGGTGATATACCGTGAATCCCTTTAAAAGCGCGCGTAAATGACTCTGGTGATTCATAACCATATTTTAAGGCGACATCGATGACCTTTATAGAATTTGTTTGCAATTCAATAGCAGCTAATGTCATACGTCTTCTGCGAATATATTCATATATTGATATATTCATTAATATAGAAAATGTACGTTGAAAACTAACTGTAGATTGACACATTATATTCGCAATTTTATCTAAATCAATGTTGCTATCTAAGTGATCTTCAATGTAGTCAAATGCTTCGTTAATCCGTTCATACCAGTTCAAACGTATCCCTCCTCTCTGAAAACAGTATAGTAGATAAATAAATAAAATTCCTTGCAATTGTAGTTTCACTGATGCAAGGTTATTATGTAAAGAGGATGCTTATGTACAGCCAACTCTTTAGATTTAGTTCTTCATCAGCTTTACTCCTAATGTGATATCCCGCTTTTTTGTTCTTATAATTGCTGAACTTGGTATTTCTATATCAACATCTAAAATTCTACATATATATAGAATATCCTTTAACAACTCTAATAGTGGAGGTAAAATAGGTATATAAAAGACGCCTGCATTTTCAGCAGATAATGCAGGCGTCTATGGCGTCCCGGACAGGAATCCCGCCTAGCTCCGCTATGCTAATGACGTCGCCCACCGCTCGCTTTGCTTACGGTGCCCGGCTCCTACACTCACCTAAAAATGTGCGTTTAGCACATTTTCTACGCGTGCTTTCAGCACGCTAGGTTCGTGCCCTCTCGGGTTCGATTCCAATGATATGCCATGTGAAAACAGACTCTGATTTTCAATCAGAGTCTGTTTTCACATGGCGTCCCGGACAGGAATCGAACCCGTACCAGTGGAACCGGAATCCACCGTCCTATCCATTAGACTACCGAGACACGCTATAACTTGAATAAAGTTTTATTTAACAAATCCAACAGCCAAGCCACTAGGATATTATAGCTTAATTGCTACCTGTTTACAACCTGAAAACTACAAAAATATGTTGCAGCCACCAGAGTGGAAATCTATAATAAAAGCCCGTTTTCATAAGGTATTACCCTTACAGTCTGATTATAACCTGAGTGAATAATAGACCCAAAGCCTCACTCAGAAGAGCATTCCATACAAATACCAGCATAAATACGAGCACACGAACTCTTGCCGGGATCTTGAACAGAACACACAGCCCGCGGGTAATGGCTCCATTAAACCAGAAGTACGCAAGAACATCCAGCACCGCAGTTAAATATACTAACAATGCCATTTCATATTTACCGGTCAAGTGGAAGGTATAGTAGCTTAGAAGACTTAACGGCGTTACAATAATATTTACAGCTATGTACACTTTCATAACCTTAGTAAGAAGGCTTGAATAGGACGTACCAAGTGCTAATGCATTGCTGTCGCTCCTCCTCTTAAAATACTTTATGATATCGAATATTGGATAGGAAAAACATATAACATCAATAAGTCCGATTACTAAAGCAGCTAAAAAAAGGATAGCACAGGTTTTTAAGGAGAAGCTTATGACCGGATCTCCGCTTGAGCTGATATTAAGCCCCAGCACAGCAAGACCCACATCACGTATTCCAACAAGCGCTATTCCTATATAAAGCCACATGGTCTTATCATTTAAACGGGCATAGAAATCCTTTTTTAACAGAAAAAAATCAATTATCCTTTTTAAATTCATTTTTTGCTCCTTAACATTTTTGCATTTACTTATAATAATATATCTTATTTAGTAAACGAAAATCAATAGAGCATATATTATAAAAGCAACTTTACTAATAAAAAAATTACTGCGGCGATACTACCAAACAATACCGAATTTATTAAAAAATTCTTTGATATTTTGGTTCTAGGCACTTCCTTCTTTTTTGGGGGATAGAATTTATTTTTGTTATCTTTAATGTAATTATCAATAATCGATTCTGCTTCTTTTAAAATAAAATCATTATCGACCTTTGCGCTCTTCTCAGCTGCTGACTTACCAACCTCTACACGTTCTTTATCTCTGTCCTCCTTTAATACAAGAATGGCTTCCTCAAATAAATTAGAGTGCATGTCCCTTATAATTATTACCTTCTTTGATTTTCCATAAAACATAGTATCCTCCAAAGAACTGTGATTATGGGTAGTTTGTGAAATTTTAGTATTTTTATACATAGTACCTCTGGATTTTATTTATTTTGCTTTCCATATTTTAGATACCAGCACCAGCATATCATCAATTGGCTCCTTGTTCGGGCATCTTTTCAGCGCCTCCTCCATTAAATCATCAGCTATTTTCTGAGGATTTTTACTATCCATTTTCAGAATCAGGTTCTGAACCTCTCTTATACTGTCGGGACAGTTTTTGAAAGAATCAATAATGCCGTCAGACAGCATTATCATGAAATCTCCATTACCCACTTTCTTATGTATCAGCTCAACTTCCACATCACTTAGTATGCCTGCGGGAAGTGATGCTGCCTTAATAGTTTCAACGTACTCCTCCCGCTTTATAAAGGTCGGCGCAGCCCCCACCTTGCAGAATTCAACCTCTCCCTTATATAGATCCACAACTGAAATATCAATTGTCGCAAAAGAATCATCAGTAGACCTTAGCACAAGAATGGAATTTATAAGCTTTACTGTAGTATCCTTATCAAAGCCCGACTCCATAAACTGCTCAATAAGATTTATAGTTGCCTTACTTTGCATGCTTGCCTTATGTCCCGTTCCCATCCCATCACTGAGAGCCGCAATATATTTACCATCTCCGGAATTCAAAAAGGTGTAGTTATCTCCAGAAACGTATTTTTCATTTTTAGCCATTCTGGCAACTCCTGTTATAACCTTGTAGGTTTCCTCCTCGACCAGCTTAATTGTACATATATTAGTTTTTGTGTTAAGGCCGCAGTCTGATTTATCCTTAACCATTTTTCGTCCGACAATCTCAGAAACAATTTTTTCTACACTCCCAATACAGCTTCTTCTGCCGCCGCAGCCTTTATAGGAAAGTGTCATTTCATACTTGCCCGATTTGTTTTCATAAACAACGGCATCAGCATTTTTTATTCCCGACTTAGCCAACTCCAAAACTATTTGGTTTTCTATATCTTCCTTAAAGCAAATGTCTGTATTAAGCTCGTTTGCAAGGTTTGAAATTATTTTTGACATACTTCTTAGCTGTTGTGAAACCAATCCCCTGCTTTCACCGATCTTACTCCTCCACACCATATCAACCTTAAAAAGCTCAAATACATTGTTTACAGCTATAACAAAATCGTCTACCCGCTCACATCTTTCCAGAAAGTACTTGGGAATATCACTTGGCTCTATCCAGCCCTTACTGTCAAGCTTTTCTATAATCTTGAACATTATCTGATAGGTATTACAAAAGTTCTGTTCCCAACAGTGAACGCACAGACTGCAGTCCCTGCACACCCGGTCTGCCACTCTGTCAAATATGGCAGTAATATCATGCTTTTCAGTAATTGCCTTTGTTTCGGAAATCTCCTCAAAGGTCTTTGCCATTTCCCCAAAGGCTGTTGAGAACTTATTTAATTTATCAACGGTTATTTCCTTTATTCTGGTGCTATAAGCCTTCTTATCTCCATTGGCAGCTAGATTCCTATCAAAACCTGCAACCACTGTATCCATTAATTTTTGAGGCAGCAGCATAAAAATTAATATTGAGACTATTATTTCATAAAGGTATATTAGAATTTCACCTGAACTGTTAGTATAGAAGGCAAGCAACGCATTACCCATTAAAACTCCAACACAGCAGCCTATTTTCCCCATGTTCCTTAAAATCCCCGAAAGCAGCCCGCAGAATGCATAGGAAGCAATAATAACAGGGGATGAGTTTGATGAGATACTGATAACAGTACCTACGATTACACCGATGGCAGCACCGTTTCCGGCTCCGGTTCGGAAACTGAATACCAACACAATAATAATGCATAGAATATTTTTCAGACTTATACCCCAAACATTCCAATCTCCCAAGCCTCCTACAGATAGAGCACATGCAATGGCTATGCTCAATATTTCCTCGTTGCTTAAGGAATATTTTCTGGAGGGGTTGCCCAATATTTCAAGTACATTCTTAAATACAAATACCAGCGAGAAAATAAGGAAGGCGTTTATAAAGGACTTTATTATGTCATACATCAGGAAACCCTGTAGATAAGTTAGCAGTATTTCGGGTATAAAAACTCCCATAAATGCAATTAAGCCTATTCTCAGTGGTGAACCGTTACTCTTTTTAAAGGGAATGTTAAGTGCATTAAACAGCAGCATTGCAACAACTGCCGTGTATAACTGCACAGTTGCACCTGACGTAAGCATTCCTGCGAATATGGCTATTGATATAATAATTCTGTTTATGTTCAAGCCGAAGGTTGCTGCATAAAGAGCTATCCCGAAAGGCATCAGACCACCCAGCAATGAAATTCTTCCCAAAAGAAATGCCCCAGGAATAATAATGAGATTTGTTTTATTTAGATACTCCAGTAAAGATGCTATCCTGGTTCCTTTGCTCTTTTGCTGAGTTGCAGCCCCATATCCATCATGACTTTTATATGTAAGTACCTCTGTCTTCATCCTTCGTGACCCCCTGTATTTTATCTTGTGTGTGCTTACTTCAAAACATCTCGTTAGCATGCAGATTGATTATAAATCAACAGAGGCAAAATTATTTGTCATTATATGATAATTCAATTTAATAGATTTTTGACAGGGTGTCTTATAAACTCACATTAATTTAACATCAATTTAACCTTTTGTAGATAGCTTAAATAATTAGCTCTGACAAACTTAACACCTAATTTGCTGTGTATTGTCGAAACTTTCTCAATTAAAAATATTCTTCTTTAGTAATAAATTTGGAGAGCTATGTAATATTTCCTTTGATATAATATAAAACTAAGTTAGCTGAACCATTGGCTAGTCTTAGCGTTATAAGATAATAACTTAAAAGTGAGGATGTTCTTATGAGCGGCTTTTATTTATTTGCTTCTATATCAAGTGTAATTGTCTTATCAATAACGGTATTTCTTGGTAGAAGGTTTAGGAGCAAGAGAATAATCAAGTATCTGCCTTCAATAATTACAGCACTTGCAGCAATAGGTCTTTATATCAAATCCGCATACTATTCTGAAGGCTTGAGTGATTTAGGCTATCTTGTCCTTACTCTGTTAGCCTGTATTGTTTTTATAGTTTCTTTTCTTACTGCATTAATAATGGGAATTATACAAAGAAATGCAGGCTCTTCTTAATAGTTGTACAACTCTTGATGGCCTAAGGGTCTGTATCAGCTTTTTTTAAGGAGAAGCAAAAAAACTGCTGCAAAACATATCAGTTTTGCAGCAGTTTTTGTATGGTGGGAACTATAGGGCTCGAACCTATGACCCTCTGCTTGTAAGGCAGATGCTCTCCCAGCTGAGCTAAGCTCCCAAGCTGTATCCCCCATTACTAAAGTAATGTATTACTTTAGTAATGTATTACTTTAGTAATGTATTACCTTTCAGTAATCGGGACTCTTCTATATAAACTCTATAATTAGCTTTTGGTGACCCATAGGGGACTCACGCATGCTTCGCCTGCTAATGACGTCGCCCACCGCTCGCTATGCTTACGGTGCCGGGCTCCTACACTCACCTAAAAATGTGCATTCAGCACATTTTTCGTGCTTTCAGCACGACGGCTCGTGCCCTCCCGGGTTCGAGTCCCGTACCATTACCTTAGTAATCGGGATCTATCTATATATAGTTTATAAAAGTCTTTTGGTGACCCATAGGGGACTCGAACCCCTGTTATCGCCGTGAAAGGGCGGTGTCTTAACCACTTGACCAATGGGCCATAAAATAAGCGATATTATCTATCGCTTAAGATGGTAGCGGCGGTGGGATTTGAACCTACGACCTGCCGGGTATGAACCGGATGCTCTGGCCAACTGAGCTACGCCGCCATCTGTTTTTGCCCGTTCTCCAACGTGCTTTTACATTATACATAACAAGTGAGCGTTATGTCAATAGCAATTTTTATTTTTTTTAGTTTTCAAAAGCCCTATAAATAATTCCCAAATACAGCAAAAATCCTCATGTTTCTAGTAAACATAAGGACTTCATATTTTTCAGGAGGAATATATTTGAAGTCCAACCGAAGAGCAGATCCTCAGCTGGAATGTATTGTTTTACAGTACAAATTCTACTATGAAAATAACGTAATTGTATATGTAAAAAATACTAAAAAATCAAGAGTTTATACAATAGTTTTATTGTATACTTTTTACCCTGTAAGCCCTACCTATTCTGGTGTTCCCCCTATAATCCCCACATATTGGGTAGTAAGGTAAAATTTTTGACCATCCCATTTCAAAATACTTTGTAAATTTCCTAAGGAGTCGGCGTGATATCTACCTGATATTCCTTGGTATCCTAAAAGCTCATAAACGCCGTTTCCATCATAATCAATAGGGTAAAGACCTCCTAAGGGATCAACCCAACCCTCGATTGGTTCCTTGAGGGTTCCCTCAGGAGTATATATCTCACTGAGATACTCCCTCCCTTTTAAACTGATATCAATTATGAAGCTTACATTATTTACAAGGTTTTTTACTATGACCTTGTAAAAATCCCGGTATACAACCTTATAGCTATAGCGGTTATTAAATTCTTCATAATCAAATAGCATTTTAATATCGCTATTTACGTCGGAAAATATATAGTAAAACATAATTCCCCCGCTGCCACCGGAGGCAATGCCCACAATTATATCCTTTGTCTTGTCAGCAGTGAAATCCACCAGAGTTACAGCAGGCGAGTACCCCGAATCTGACTTGAGCTTGACTCTTTGCTTAATACCGGTTCTGCCATCTCTGATTAAGAGAGTTATATTCCGAATATATCCGCTTCCCGGTGTTCTTGTTCCAGTAAGGTAAACAAAATCACGAATATTGTCACCGTTTACATCCCCATAGGCGTATGCAACTATGTTAGCCTCATTATTATTCTGATCAAACCTTTCAGTGTAGAACATTTCAGCCCCCCCTAACTCCACGAATAATCAATACCAAGCTTATGTTAGTTGAACTATTACTCCAAACGAGCAGCTTCTGCTCTTTTCTTTGATGCTATATAATATGGAAACCTTTTGGGATGGTGAATGCTGTTGGGAAAGATATTTTGATAAATCACCCGGTCATATCAGGTGTACTCCAGCTTCCCAGTGCATACCCATGAAAAAAAGAGACAATCCCTTGGACGGTCTCTTTAAATCGACTGATTTAATTTACTGTATATTGCTTTACGGATCAGGATCAGGAGCTTGAGCTTTGGTTTTTCCACTCCTCCATCTTCCTATTTACTTCTTCCCTAGTCTGCTTGCAGATTTCAGGGAGCTGACCTCCTAATATTTTTTCTGCCTGAGCAAACCCTTCATTGATTGCACCCATAAGCTTATCATACATCTCAGGATTATCATTTGAAATAGCCTTTGCAAAGGCTACAATTCTATCACTGACAGCCTGTACTCCACTTTCTCCATTTTCGGAGACAGCCTCTGCTGCCGCTGCTCTGGTTTCTTCATCTACTACAAGTGACTCCTTGCCAGACAAAACATCCTTAAAGGTCTTACCCTGACTTTCAAGCAGCTGTCTTACGAGATCTCTCAGGTGCTGAGTCGCTCTATTAGCCTCTTCCCATAAGCTATTGATTTCTTCTGCAGTAGTTCCATGAGTTTTACCCTCATTGGCAGCTGTAATCTCACTATTCGTTTTTTGGCCACTTACTTCTCGGGCATTAACTGCCTGGGGCTTCTGATATGTTACAGCCGGGGCTTGTCCGGAAGCTCCAAGCTCTAAAACAGCTGATGCTTCTACTTCGTTCTTGCCCTTATGCTCTGCATTATCCTTTGTTCCCTTTTTCGAGGGGCCATGTATCTGAGCTGACCCGCGATCCGTACTAAATACATTAATTTTGTTAACCTCCATGTTTAACCCTCCTCCATGATATTACCTGTTTCCTCATTGTAGTATAAACTTTTCGTTTATTAGACTGCAGTGGTTAAACAAGTATCTTATATATAGCTT
>JAEZIV010000044.1 GCA_023436515.1 Bacillota bacterium | reverse complement strand
GTCCGGAGCACTGAATCATTGCATCAAGTATTGCTGCTCTTTGCCCGGTATATTTATAACCGCACTCCTTTAATTTCTCTTTAAGAAAGCCATTGTCACCAGTAATCAAGAACAAAACTCCCCTCAGGTTTTTTTGCAGGACTTCCATAAGGAGCAGCCTTTGCAATTCTCACAGCCCCTCTTTTCAAGATTTATTTTACCACATCTTGGACATTTTGTATTTCCTTTTTTTTCAATGCCTTCCTGCTCCCTGACTTCATACAGGTAACCGCATTCATCACACTTAACGGTCATAGCTTATCCACGCTCCCTTTTTCAATACACGCCTGCCACCTAAACTATAAAGGCTGCCAGAATACCTCCAATAAGGAAAGCAATGCCGAAGCTTCCAAGCCATATGGAACTGGCCTCAAGCTTTGACCTTTCCTTAAAGATCATTATTACAGAACCTACACAGGGTACGAACAGGGTTATGGTTACTAATGCAACCAACATTTGACCGCTGGATAAAACCATATGACTCAATCCGGCAGCCCCGAAATCGCGTCTGATTATTCCCATTATGAATACAATAGATGCTTCTTTAGGCAGCTTGAGCCACTGCTGAGTTACAGGTGATATAGCCTTCTCAATTACAGTTAATGCTCCGGTATATTGTAAAACTGAAATTAAAACAGCTCCAAATGCAAAAATTGGTGCAGCTTCCACTAAGAAGGCTTTTGCTTTTACCAAAGTCTTCTTCAGAACATTTTTTGCCTGGGGGGATCTAATGGGTGGCAAGTCAATAAATAAAGCTGTTGATTCACCAGGGAGAAACCTATTCATCAACACACCTGAAACTCCAAATATTAATATAAGAATGATGGTATATGCAATTATATACTTTATGCCCAATGGCGTAAGCAAGCCTATAATAACTCCGAACTGTGCCGAGCAGGGTATTGTTAAGCCAAGTAAAAAGGTAGCTATTACTCTTTCTCTTCTTGAACCGAGGAGTCTCGTGGTCATGGTTGCCATTGTCACACAGCCAAAGCCGAGTATTAATGGGATAATAGCTCTGCCGTTAAGTCCAACCTTTGAAAGAGCTTTATCGGATAAAACTGCAATTCTTGGCAACAGTCCTGAATCCTCCAGCAAGGACATTAATAGGTAGAACCCAATTGTCAACGGAAGGAGCAGACCAAGCATATATATGGGAGTCATTGTAAGTAGTCCGAAATCGCCGATGATCAAGCTTCTGATAAAGGAATGCTCGGGGATAAAGCTTAAAATATTCTCTATAAATGGTTTATATAAGCCTTCCATCACAGTGCCCTCTGTAAAATCTACAACAATCTGGGCAATAAAAACACCAATAAACCAGAACATTGCAGCCATGATAGCCAATAAAATCGGAAGCCCAGTTAAAGGCTTCAGCATTAGCCTTCCAAGCTTTGTACTAAAACTGGTGCCTTCAAAAGAATCAGCAACCACAATATTAATTATCTTATCAACCCTGGCCCTCCGTCTTTTATATATTTCATCACGCTTTGCCCCGGAAGGCAGCCCTGTCCTCTGACATATCACCTCATCCTCTTCAAGGACCAATAGGGCTTCTGCCTGAGACACAGCACTCCCATTCTCTGGTTTTATATCTGAACCACTGGCTTCGGTTAGGCTTTGAAGCATATCCTCAACGCCCTCTGTCTTTATTCCGCACCTTGCAGAGGGTATATTTTTTCGTACTTCCTCAATTCCAATACCTTTGGCAGCAGAGGTTGCATAAACAGGGACGCCCAATAGCTCGGATAAAAGCTTTACATCAATACTAATGCCATTCTTGGTTGCTTCATCAATGAGATTAACTGCTACTATAACCTGCTTTCCCATGTCAATAAGCTGTTGGGTTAAAAAAATGTCTCTCTGCATATGAACTGCATCTATAACATTTAAAATTATATCCCCGTTAAGGATGACATCTCTCGCCACCCTTTCCTCGTCATTAAACGAGGATACACCATATATTCCTGGAGTATCCTCAACTATATATTCATCAAACCGTCCGGTACTTATATCTACTGTAGTTCCAGGAAAATTTGAAACATCCACGTATTTACCTGTTAGTGCATTGAAGAAAACAGACTTTCCTACATTCGGATTTCCTACAAGCACCAGATGTTTATCATGCTTTTTCATGAAAATAACCCCCACATCACTATGGTTAGCTAACCTTGGTAATTGTAATCTTCTCAGCAAGCTTTCTGCTAATAGCAATTTCCTGCATTCTGTTTTGAAGGACAATGGGACCGGAAGGCAGCTTCTCAGAGCACTTCAGCTTAGATCCTTCGTAGATGCACAGGCGTATTGCTTGAGCGCGAATGTCCTTGTCTTCAATGGAGACTATTTCTATTTGATCTCCTCTGTTTACCTTATCCAGTGTCATACTACACCTCCATTTCGCTGCAACCGCTGCGACACAAACAATAGCGTGAAAAGCTCCATGACAAAAAGAATGAACTTCACGCTACACCCCCTACTGTGCGCCTTTGGCACACTTAAAATATATTTAAGGCCCTTGCGGGTGCAACAGTTAACTATCTCTTATATAATAACTATTTGATAATTATTCTCAATTCTATGTTATCTCAATTGATAATCATTGTCAATAATGAAAGTGTTAATTGTTTATCAATATTTTCATTGTCAGGAATAGCATATACCTATGTCCTTGTATGCCTTTATCCGTTTGACAACCAAACTTAATTTAATTGTTCATGTACTTTTCTAGACAAACAAATATGAGTTGTCCGCATGAGAAAATTATAATATATGCACAAAGGCAAAAAGGCACATATGCGAATATGCATATGCGCCTTTGCCTTCTGGCAATTTTACCGGTTATCCCGGGAAATTATCAAAGCTTTTAATGATTTATTTTAAGCTTAACAGCTCTCTATTTATTGTCACTATTTCGTTTATAGTATCTTACTTACCGCAGCAAACCTTATACTTTTTACCGCTACCACAGGGACATGGATCGTTCCTTCCCACCCTATCCTTATTTACTACCGGTTTTTTAGGTTCATCTCCGTGACTTGCAGCGACAGGTTCAGCAACCTTTTCACGCTGAGGAGCTTTCTCCTTATCTAAACGTGATCGTACAAGCAGTTTGATGGAATCCTCCTGAATGTTTTTTATCATTTCCTCAAACATCTGGAAGCCCTCGAACTTATACTCTATTACAGGATCCCTTTGTCCGTAAGCTCTTAAGCCAATTCCATGCTTCAACTGATCCATGGAGTCAATGTGATCCATCCACTTTTCATCCACCACCTTAAGAAGTACAACTCTTTCAAGCTCTCTAATCAGCTCAGTGCCAATCTCATTTTCCTTATACTCATAGATTTTGTTAACAATATCCATGAGTTTTTCCTTCAGATCCTGCTTGTCAAAGGTAGCTTTTTCCTCCTCAGAAACCTGCAAGGCTCCCTGTGGCAGGAATATATTTTCAAGGTAGCCGATCATTGAGTCCCAATCCCACATTTCAGCATACTCGTTTTCAGCGCAGTAGGTTGAAATAACCCCATCAATAAGGCTTTCAAACATCTTGATAAAGTAATCCCTCAGGTTATCGCCATTAAGAACAGTTTTTCTCTGAGCATAAATAATTTCTCTTTGTTTGTTCATAACATCGTCGTACTGGAGAACTCGCTTACGAACATCGAAGTTTCTGCCTTCAACCTTTTTCTGAGCATTCTCAATAGCATTTGTAAGCATCCTATGCTCAATTGGCTGGTCATCCTCCAGACCTAATGCGTTAACAATGCTGGTAAGTCTTTCAGAACCGAATAATCTCATAAGATCATCTTCAAGAGAAATATAGAATCTGGATGATCCAGGGTCTCCCTGACGTCCGGCACGACCTCTTAACTGATTATCAATACGCCTTGACTCATGTCTCTCAGTACCGATGATATGAAGTCCACCTGCCTCCACAACCTTTTCTCTCTCTGTATTTGTGAGGACCTTATATTTTTCATTCAGCTCCTTGAAGGTACTTCTGGCTTCGAGAATAATCTCATCCTCAGTGTCATTAAAGCTGGTTGAAGCACTTATCAACTCTTCGGAATAGCCCCTTTTGCGCATTTCACCCTTTGCCAGATATTCGGAGTTACCTCCGAGTACTATATCCGTACCTCTACCCGCCATGTTTGTAGCAATTGTAACTGCCCCAAACTTACCTGCTTGCGCGATAATCTCAGCTTCCTTATCATGGTATTTAGCATTAAGTACCTGGTGAGAAATACCCCTCCTTTTGAGCATAACGCTCAGGAACTCTGATTTTTCAATTGAAATTGTACCAATGAGCACAGGCTGCCCTCTTCTATGACATTCCACGATATCTTCAATTACGGCATTAAATTTACCCGACTCATTTTTATATACAACATCCGAATTATCCTTACGAATCATATCTTTGTTGGTAGGGATAACAATAACGTCCAGTTTATAAATTGTATTGAATTCACCTTCCTCAGTCAATGCTGTACCTGTCATACCTGCCAGCTTTGTATACATTCTGAAGTAATTCTGAAAAGTAATGGTAGCAAGGGTTTTACTTTCTCTTTCAACCTTTACTCCCTCTTTTGCTTCAATGGCTTGATGGAGTCCATCGCTGTAACGTCTTCCATACATCATTCTTCCGGTAAATTCGTCAACAATAATTATTTCTCCATCCTTAATTACATAGTCCTTCTCATTTTTCATAAGACCATGTGCCTTAATAGCCTGATTAATGTGATGTGATATAGTCATGTTTTCGGGATCGGATAAGTTTTCTATTCCAAAGTATTTCTCAGCCTTTTTTATACCATTGGCTGTCAATACGCAGGTGTGCGCCTTTTCATCAACAATATAATCCTCATCGTATACTGCATCGGAGTCTACCTTGTCATCCATTTGCTTGATAATCTTTGCCTTGAGCTTTAGAACAAAGGAATTTGCATGCTTATAGAGGTCGGTGGACTTGTCGCCCATACCGGAAATAATAAGTGGTGTTCTCGCTTCATCTATAAGAATTGAGTCAACCTCATCGACGATAGCATAGTTCAGCTCTCTTTGAACCATATCTTCCTTGTAAATTACCATGTTATCTCTCAGATAATCAAAGCCCAACTCATTGTTGGTAGCATAGGTTATGTCACAATTGTAGGCGGCACGTCTATCGTCATTTTCCATATCATGAACAATAAGACCCACTGTCAGTCCTAAGAAGTTATAGATCTTTGCCATCTGCTCGCTCTGTACTCTTGCAAGGTAATCATTTACCGTAACAAGATGTACTCCCTTACCTGATAAGGCATTGAGATATATCGGCAAAGTTGCCACCAGTGTTTTACCTTCACCGGTTTTCATTTCTGATATTCTTCCCTGATGCAGAACAATACCACCAATTAACTGAACCTTGAAATGTCTCATTCCCAGTACTCTAACCGATGCCTCACGAACGACTGCAAAGGCTTCGGGAAGTATATCATCAAGAGTTTCACCCTTTGCCAGCCTATCCTTAAACTCAGGTGTTTTTGCTTTAAGCTGACTATCCGTCAACTTTTGCATATCAGGTTCCAAGGACTCGATTTTATCAACAATAGGGTATATTCTCTTCAATTCTCTATCACTATATGAACCAATGATTCTTTCTAAAAATTTTTTCATTTTACCTCCTAGAGCTATCAGGCATAAAAGTGCCCGAAGGCTTCATAATTTATTTTTCTAAAAAAACAGAAATTAATGTAAGAATGCGCACATAAATTAACAGTCCCAAAGACCGCTATTAAATTTTACTAAATTGAGAATCAGCAGAAAGCAGGAGGTGAAGAATCGGAAAAAGCAAACAGAAATTGCTTTGTACTTCGGGGTTTCTCTATATTAATCAAAATATAAAAAACAACAATAAAAGCTAACCCCGCAGTAAATGGAGGTATAGCCGTATATCCTGAGAAATTATGCTTTGTATAATCCTTAAGCTCAATAGCCTTTTGTGAAATAATCTTGTAGAACGCAGCAGGGGTGGCTTTTCTCAGCGCATGCGCTCCGGAGAGCTCCTCAGAATCGACAGCAGGCTCAGACAATAGTCTGTCCTGTATCGCATCAAGCCTAGAGAAATTTAAAAGGTAATAGTCAATCAAGCCCGCAGAAAAATAAGCCCCTCCTTCAGAGGCCAAGGCAGATAAAATTATTATGCTTAGAAAAAATTTCTTTAACATTCATCTTACCTATCTTTCTATATTCTCGTCTTTCTTCTCCTGCAGTCTGTCCAGAACCAGATTGTACCCGTCAGCACCATAGACAAGACATCTGTTTACTCTGCTGATAGTAGCAGTGCTGGCACCTGTCTCATCACATATATCGGTGTAAGTTTTTTTATCACGAAGCATTTTTGCAACCTCAAGCCTTTGGGCCAATGCCTTAATCTCCGCAATTGTACACAAATCTTCAAAAAAACTGTAACACTCTTCCCTATTATTTAAAAGTAGTATAGCATCAAACAGGCTATCTGTATGTTCATCTCTCAACTTGGAATTCATAAATGACAAACTCCTAACAGTTATTCTATGTTTTATATGTGATTTACCTTCTAGAGAATACAATAACAGCTTTTTATTAATCAGTCAAGGTAGACAAACCAATACCATTTTCCAATTCTATACTAAACCTGAATTGAATACAAATATAACGTACTGTAATTTATTATCATAATTATTGCTTATAAGATATGTGTTTAGTGAGGGATTATATGAATGGTTTAGTAATAATAACAAACAAACAGAAGCTGATTATTTGCCTTGGAGCTATTGCTTTTATTATATTTTCGGCATTTTTCATTGCAGGACTTGATTTTCCAAAAAATATTGAAGCAAATAGTTCGCAAGTTAGTAGAGTCATGTCTCCCGAAAATGAGAACCAACACTTAAAGGATATATTGTCGAGCATTTTGCCCGCCGAAAACAATATATTATATGAGAGTACAACCAGAGGGATAGTCGACAGCAAAACTGTCGAAAAGGAGCAAAGCTCAGTCGCTGAAATAATAGAAAAGGGTAAGAATCTGGGGTATCTTTTTATTTATTCAGATGATGAATATTTAAGGCCCATATATACCAATCTATGGAAGCAATCCTTTTATCAGGGCTGGCTGTACCTTCCCAGCAAGATTATAGCTGCCAGGCACAGCTTATTTACTTATACCGGTGGTGCAGGGAAGGTTTTTGATATAGAAGGTCAGTTGGGCTTTTATCCAAATATCACAATAGATAATCAGAATTATCTAAACTTTTTGATTTACAACCTCGATATTGACAATGTGACACAGTTGGATAATAAAATAGCTATTTCAGGCAAGCCGGTTAAAAAAGGAGTTCAAATAATTTCAATCAAGCTGGAGGATGTACGTGCAAACATAAATGAAAACGGAAACATATCTGTCTACCTTTGTACACCGGGGGGAAACGAACTGGATTATCAAACTCTACCTTTTTCAAAGGATTCAAATAGAATAGAAGATTACGGTCCTGTCCATGAATCTTATACAGAAAGCTCATATAACGAAACTGACCTATCATCAATGGAAATAGGTCAGCAAAATGCTTTACTTAAAAAGGAGCTAACCAACTTTGTTTCTGATTCCACTAAGCCCATCTATTTCATACCAAACGGTACTTATGAGACGGCTGAGAGCCTCAATAACCTAATCGATCTGGAGGATGCTTTAAATAACCTCAAGGCTGTTAATTTTTCATATATATATAATAATAAAAAATATGTCAGTCCGGTATTTCATCCTCAGTGGAAGGAGCACTACAATGACAGGGGCTGGTGCTATATTCCGAGAAAAATGTACCTAAACATGAAGAAAGTCTATTCCTTACCCTCTGACAGAGAGGTTGCCTCAGACCTCCTTGGGGAGCTGGGCTACTTCGGGAAGTTCCCGGGAGTAGACAAGACTAAACTAGGCATAGCTGTTCAGAACTTCAATGTTCAGTCGGTGGGATTTAATGAAAACAATATTATAGTAAAGGGGACTCCCTCCAGAACAGGCCTGCAGATTATTGAAATTGATAATAACCAACTTAATGCTTCAACCGAGTATGTAGTCAGGCTGGTTACGCCTGATGCCTGTGAGATCGATAACGATGTTATAAAAAATTAAGCCAAAAGCCAGCTCTTTACCAAGCTGGCTTTTACCAAGTGCGCCAAGTATGGCGCAATCTATATTTCTTGTTTGAACTTTTTAAACACCTTTGTTTTGTCAAGGATTGCAATAAATATATATGCTATCACCGCGCTTACACCACCCTGAACAAGGTTTCCGGGTATTTCAGATATTATTGCCGCAACTGCCAATGTATTATCAATCATTCTGTAGAAGGTAAGTTCCAGTAAAAAATATCCGGCTACGATGATTAAAGCACCTACTGCCACAGCAATAACTCTCCTGCTATTATTTGCTTTCTGTCCCTTTTTTCTATGTGCAATAGCACCTACAACATATCCTTCAATACCCTTTACTACAAAGGTTATTGGAACAAAGATAAATGCTCCGAAGGCCAGGTCGGCAAGTGCTGCCCCGAAGGCTCCCGCCAACATTCCCGCCCTTCTACCCAGCAGTATGGCGGCTATCATGATAACAGCATCTCCTATATTGAAATAGCCGGGTGGTACGGGACTAGGTATATGCAAAAAAGGAAGGTACGTTATTACAAATACAAGAGCAATCATTAAAGAGGTCAAGACAATTTTTCTTATATTAACTTTCATTTTATTACCTCTATTCGTTAATCTTCTTCTATCCTAATGCTATTCGCTATATCCGAGACGGAACTCATATTTTTTAGCTTTGTAAGCTTTTCAAACAGCTCCTTCTCAGTATGAACCGGTGTGATAAAGGCTACTTCAACTCTCTGAACCTTTGAGCCTAAGTCAATGAACTCAACCTCACCAAATAAAGCCAATATATCTGCCTTTGCCTCAGAAGCCTTTTCTGTAGCCACCCTTACAAGAAATCTTGCAGAGCACTCATCTATGGAAATAACGTTGTTTTCATTTGTTCTTACCCAAGCACTTCCGCCCTGGAAGCCGGGATGCTTGGCGATATCAATAACATCGGCTACTACGGCACTAGCAGTAGGAAGCTTACCCGCCCCTCTTCCGTAGAACATTGCGTCGCCTATTGCATCTCCCTTTACTACTATAGCATTGAAGACATCCTCTACATTGGCCAAGGGGTGATCCTTTGATATTATTGCAGGACTCACACGAGCAAACACCCTATCCCCCTTCTTCTTGCTTATTGCTACAAGCTTTATGGAGCTGTTCAAGGCTTCGGCATATTTCATATCGGCTGTTGTTACCTTTGTAATACCTTCAGTATATATATTTGAAAAATCAACAAACTCATTAAAGGCGATGGAGGATAGTATGGCCAGCTTTCTGCAGGTATCGTGTCCTTCTATATCAGCTGTAGGGTTCTGTTCTGCATAGCCCTTCTGTTGCGCTTCCTTCAAGGCTTCCTCAAAGCTCTTCCCTTCCTTTTTCATTTTGGTTAGTATATAATTTGTTGTTCCATTCAATATGCCTGTTATGCCTTTTATCTCGTTTGCTGCAAGGCATTGATTCAGCGGGCGGATTATTGGTATTCCCCCTCCTACACTTGCCTCAAACAAATAGCTTACTCCCTTTTCCATGGCCAGCTTAAGCAGCTCAGGTCCCTGTGAAGCAACCAGCTCCTTGTTTGAGGTAACAACACTTTTACCTGCTTCAAGTGCCCTTTTTGTAAACTGTGCTGCAATTCTTGCTCCTCCGATGGTTTCTACTATAATATCAACTTCCTTATCATTAAACACATCATCAGCGTTTTTTGTAAGAACGTCCTTATCCGGGCTATCGGGAAAATCAAGAACATCAAGTATCCACTTTACCCTTATTTCCTTCCCGGCTCTTTTCGCAATACTATCACTATTTTTTCTAATTACCTCAGCTACACCTGAGCCAACAACTCCATATCCTAAAATCGCAACGTTTATCATAGTCATGCCCATGCCCCGCATTTCGAAATGAGATAAAATGACGTGAGCTCGGTACCTCCTTAATCTAATAATATATTTTCTTTCTAATTCAATGACCACATAAAATGGTAATAGCGGATATACAAGTAATCAATCTTGACTGAATCCTTATCCTCAGTTACTTATCTCGCTAGTATCTCGCATCTTCTTACTCCCTCGATATTGCTTATTTCTCCCATCATATTCTGAATATCCTCTTTCATTTCAAAGGTTTCAATGGATATGGTCACATCAGCCAGACCATTAATAGGAATGTTCTGATTTATGGTTAAAATATTCGCATTTGCGACAGCAATTTTATTTATAATACTCGAAAGTATTCCCGAGAAGTCTTCAACAACAAAGAACAAAGTAATTACCTTGCCTCTTGAGGTTTCATAAAAGGGAAAAACATAATCCTTGTACTTATAAAAAGCACTTCTGCTAATCCCCACTTCCTTTACAGCATCATTTACGGTTTTAATTCTGCCAGAACTGAGAATTTTCTTTACCTCTATAACTTTAGCAAAAACCTCAGGCAATATTACAGAATCAACTAAAAAAAACACCGATTCCTGATTCATATGTCCTCCTGTCCACCCAATGCGTACAATTGTGTTTGCTTGGTGTAATATTAGCACAATTTTATCATTTTTGCAATATAAAAAGGAGTATAAATCTAGTTGATCGATACTCCTTGAATAATGCTTTTAAATTTTTGAATCTCGATTCTGAAATGTTAGATATTTAAGGCGTCCCTTACTTTATCAATCATCGCTATAGGCTCGCATACCTCCTTGTGAAGTATAGGCTTTTTATCAAGCTCCTTTAGCGGAACGGGTATTTGCAGCCCCGACTTTTCTGAAAGCACAGAAAGCAGTTCAAATTCTGTTTTATCTGTAACGGCCTCTTCCCCTGCTATAGCCCTTACAACACTCTCATTGAATTTAAAAGGACTAGCAGTTGAAACGATTACTGCCTTGGTTATATCACTTGTTGAAATAACGTACTTATCATAAACATCTACAGCCACAGCTGTATGTGTATCAAGTACATAACCAGTCTCCTTATAAACACTCTCAATTGTCTTTAATGTATCCGAATCGTTTGAGTAGCCCGCCCAGAAAACATTCTGAATTTTTTTCCTCGTATCCTGATCAACAGAGTAAGCTCCGTCATTCTTAAGCTTGTTCATCCAATGAGCTACAGTATGAGAATCACCGTCTGTAACAAGATAAAGCAATCGCTCAAGATTACTGGAAATTAGTATATCCATCGAGGGAGATAATGTCTTCTTAAACTCTCTGTTTCTATCGTAAACCCCTGTATTTATAAAATCAGCAAGCACATTGTTTTCATTTGAAGCACAGATAAGCTTGTTGACTGGTAATCCCATCTGCATTGCATAATAAGCAGCAAGAATATTTCCAAAATTACCTGTAGGAACTACGAAGTTGATTTTTTCACCCACTTCAATTTCCTTATTCTTAAGCATATCTGCATACGCGGAAAAATAATATACAATCTGAGGTGCAAGTCTGCCCCAGTTAATTGAATTTGCCGAAGAAAACTTATAGCCGTTATCATGCATCAAATCGGCAACTTCCTCATCACTGAAAATCCTTTTAACCCCATTTTGAGCATCGTCAAAGTTCCCATTTACCGCTATAGAGTATACATTGCTTCCCTCCTGGGTTACCATCTGCATTTTTTGAATCTGGCTTACACCCTCACTTGGATAGAATACAATAATTTTTGTGCCAGCCACATCCTTAAAACCCTCTAGTGCAGCTTTTCCGGTATCTCCCGAGGTGGCAACAAGAATAACAATCTCTTCCTTCTCACCGGTTTTTTTAAGGGCTTTTACAAGAAAATGGGGCAGGATTTGGAGAGCCATATCCTTAAAGGCACTGGTTGGACCATGCCACAGCTCAAGCACATTTACTGAATCGTACAGCTTGTATAGCGGAGCAATTTCCTCAGTCTCAAACTTTTCCGAGGTATAAGCCTGGTTAACGCATTCTGCTAATTCAGTTGCGGTATAATCATCAAGATATTCAGCAAGAACGCTTATAGCCCTTTGCTGATATGTCATATCACTCATTTTCATTATTTGTTCATTATCAAATTTAACGATTTTCTCAGGTACAAATAACCCCCCATCAGCTGCAAGCCCTCTCTTTATCGCTTCAGCCGAACTAACATTAGAACAATTCCCTCTGGTACTTTTATATAACATATTTACCTCCTGCAAGGTGAACCTTCCTTTCTCGGTTCAGACTTCTATGAATAGTGAGTATATTTTCATTAAACCTTATAATATAATAAATGCTAAAAAAAAGCAAATACTATGACTGATTGAGTCAATTTACTGTAGGGAATTGAAAAACAGATTACCATCCTAGGATTATGCAGTGCCTCCAGGGTCACGCCCTTGACAACAAGCATCTCCCATATGATATTGTCAGCTAAAGCGCAGCAT
>JAEZIV010000039.1 GCA_023436515.1 Bacillota bacterium | reverse complement strand
GCCTGCAGCGGGCGATTATGGTAAGTATGTAGTACCTGCTGCGGTAACAGCTGCAGACCTTATGCTTGCCTACGAGTTTTATCCCGGAAGCTTTACTACCAGACTAAATATACCCGAAAGCAAAAATAGCAATATGCCCGATATCCTGAGTGAGGTTAAGTATGGACTTCAATGGATGCTAAAAATGCAGGATGTTCAATCGGGAGGGGTCTATCATAAGGTTACTACAAAGAATTTTCCCGATCTTAACCTAATGCCTGAGGAGGATGTAAATGACCTGGTTGTCTTACCTGTATCAACTACAGCCACGGGTGACTTTGCTGCTGTAACAGCTATGGCTGCGAGAATATATAAGGATTTTGATGCGGCGTTCGCTCAGCAATGTCTTACAGCATCATTGAAGGCCTGGGCCTGGCTTGAAGCGAACAAGGAATTTGTAGAATACAAAAATCCACAGGACGTTTCTACAGGAGAATATGGAGATGATTCAGGTAATGATGAAAGAGCCTGGGCAGCTGCTGAACTGCTGAGGACTACAGGTGAGCAAAAGTATAGAGATTATTTTAACTCAATTTTTGCAGCTGATGGCTTCGGACTAGGATGGCAGAGCGTTAGCGGTTATGCCGCAATAGCCTATCTCTTTACCGACGCGGATAAGGTTGATACCGATAAGGCTGAGAGCATAAAAAAGACATGGCTTGAAAAGGCAGATATGTTTGTAAAGACTGCTGAAAAAGATGGCTATATTTTAGCAATGCATAAAATGGAATATGTCTGGGGAAGTAATATGATTGTTGCAAATCATGCTATGCACCTGCTTATCGCTGACAGGCTGAGCAGTAATAAAAAGTATACCGAAACAGCTGAAAACTGCGTTCATTATTTACTTGGAAGAAATACTCTCAACCAATGCTATATTACCGGATTTGGTTCAAAGACTGTTCTGCAGCCTCACCACAGACCTTCTGTAGGTGATGGTGTTAAGGACCCGGTACCAGGAATGCTTGCGGGAGGACCGGCCTCCGGGTTGCAGGATGATATAGCCAAGTCAGAGTTAGTAGGAAAACCTCCAGCGAAATGCTATGTAGATCATATCGATTCATATTCAACAAATGAAATAGCAACCTACTGGAATTCGGCTGCAGTATTTCCTTTTGCTTATATGAGTTCTAAATAGTGAAAAGGATTTTTATTACTATAAAATATGTGAAGGAAGGATAGGGCCTTTGACTAAACAGATTTGGAAGCCGTCTACCATGTTAAATCCTGTACCGGTAGTTATGGTGACTTGTACAGATAATAATGGAAAGCCTAATATAATTACATTAGCGTGGGTTGGAACAATTAATTCCGACCCACCAATGGTATCAATATCAGTAAGGAAGCAAAGGTACTCCTTTGATTTGCTTAAGCAAAGAGGCGAATTTGTTATAAATCTCCCTTCGAGAAAGCTAACCTTTGCTACAGACTTCTGTGGTGTCAAATCGGGAAGAGATATTGACAAGTTTGAGGCTATGAAGCTTACTACTGAAAATGCAACAAGGGTTACAGTGCCGTTGATTAAGGAATGCCCTGTTAACCTTGAGTGTGTTGTAAAGCAGGTAATAGAGCTAGGTTCTCATGATTTATTCCTGGCAGAGGTTGTGGCAACTCATATTGAGGAAGGCTTACTGGACGATAATGGGAAATTAAACCTTCATAAAGCTGATTTAATATGCTATTCTCATGGGGAATATTATCCCATCGGTGAAAGCCTTGGATATTTCGGTTACTCTGTTACAAAACGTAAGAGCCTAAAGAGAAACCAAAAAGGAGCAGCAGCTATAAAAGCCTCCGGTGAGAATTCCGGAAAAAGGGGAGATAGAAAAGCCTTTAGTGGTAAAAAGAAAATTAAAAGTATAAAGAAGACTGAAAATAAAAAGAAGTCGGATGATAAAAAGAAAACTGAGTAAAAAGAAAATTGAGTAAAAGGAAAAAGTAACGTGCAAAGCATGTATATCCATTAGATAAAAAAGTGTAGAACTATTTGAGATACTTACAACGGTATCAGATGACGCTGTAAAATATTTGTGAATGGAACACAGGTATTACTCCTTTTTGGTTAAGAATTTAAGTATCAACCAAAAAGGAGATTTTTATGAGTGCCTTACCAAAGGGATTGATTCTGGAAAATCGTATAAGGATTTAAAGTCCTAATCAAACCATAAAGAGGGAATAGGGCTAAACTGCCTTGTGGAAGGTCCTTGACAGTACTTCAAGCTGCTGTGGTCTGGTAAGCTTAATAAAATGTACGGCATAGCCCGAAACCCTGACCGTCAGCTGATTATAACTTAGGGGTTCATTCATGGCAGCCTCCAGGGTGGACCTGTCCAGAACATTTATATTCACATGATGCCCGTTGTTGAGAATATAGCCGTCAATAAGGGCACAAAGGTTATTTATTTCGGTAGCTTCCTCCTTGCCAAGTGCAGAGGGAACCACCGATAAGGTCAGTGATATACCGTCACGGCAAACCTTGTAAGGGATTTTTGCAACAGAATTAAGCATAGCAAGCATTCCTGATTTGTCTCTGTTGTGCATTGGATTTGCACCTGGAGCAAAGGGCTCGCCCTTTTTTCTTCCATCGGGGGTAGCTCCTGTTTTCTTTCCGTAAACAACATTTGAGGTTATAGTTAATATTGATAGTGTATGAATCGCGTTCCTATAAGTAGGGTGCTTTTTTAGGCTTTCGTAAAAGCTGTTAACTATCTCCACTGCGATTTTATCCACTCTGTCATCGTTATTTCCAAACTGAGGGTAATCCCCACTGAGTTCAAAATCAGTTATTAGACCTCTTTCATCCCTGATTGCCTTAACTGTTGAATGCTTGATTGCACTCAGGGAGTCAGCCATAACCGACAGCCCGGAAATTCCGAAGGCCATAAGTCTGGTCACATCTGTATCATGCAGAGCCATCATTAATCTTTCATATGCATATTTGTCATGCATATAGTGAATGGTATTCATAATATTAACATAGAGTCCTGTTAGCCATTCCTGAAGCTTATTATAGCTGTCAATCACCTTGTCATACTCAAGATAATCGCCTTCATAGGGGGGGAGCTCCGGGGCGACCTGCTCACCGGTAAATTCATCCCTTCCGCCGTTAAGTGCAAGGAGCAGCAGCTTTGGAAGATTGCATCTTGCGCCAAAAAACTGCATGTCCTTCCCAAGTCTCATGGCCGAAACACAGCAGGATATACCATAATCGTCACCGTAAATCGGTCTCATAAGCTCATCGTTTTCATACTGTATAGAGCTGGTTTTAACAGTCATTTTTGAGCAGAATCTCTTAAAGCTCACAGGAAGCTTAGGAGACCATAGTATTGTTATGTTTGGCTCGGGTGCCGCACCAAGATTATTTAAGGTGTGTATAAATCTGTAGGAGGTCTTTGTTACCATATGTCTGCCATCGCAGCCTATACCACCGATGGATTCTGTCAGCCATACAGGATCCCCGGCAAACAGCTCATTATACTCCTTTGTTCTCAGATGCCTGATAAATCTCAGCTTTATAACAAATTGATCTATGAGCTCCTGTGCTTCTATCTCGGTTAATGAGCCGTCGGCAATATCCTTTTCAATATATATATCAAAGAAAATATTTAAGCGGCCAAGGGAGTTGGCGGCACCGTTAGTCTCCTTCATAGCTCCAAGAAAAGCCAGGTAGGTCCACTGGATTGCCTCAAAGGCATTTTTGGCTGGACGGGAGAGGTCAAAGCCATAGGTGTTGCCAAGTAAAAGCAAGTCCTTTAATGCGTTTATCTGATCGTTTATTTCTTCTCTCAGTCGAATGTTTTCTTCTGACATCTCAAAGGGTAGAGCATCCAGATCGGCCTTTTTGTGCTCAAGCAAGAAATCTACTCCATATAGAGCAACTCGTCTATAGTCACCAATAATTCTGCCTCTGCCGTAGGTGTCGGGCAGGCCCGTGATAATTCCGCATTTTCTCACCTTGAGCATTTCGTCGGTATATGCGCTGAACACACCGTCGTTATGAGTTTTTACTTCCTTGCCAAAAATCTGCTCCAGCTCAGGCTCAGGTGAGACTCCAAACTGCTGACAGGCCTGTCTGGACATGCGATATCCGGTTTTTACCACCATAGCTCTTTTTAAAGGGGCATCTGTCTGTAGGCCTTTGATAACTTCATAGGGTTCGTCTATAAAAC
>JAEZIV010000313.1 GCA_023436515.1 Bacillota bacterium | reverse complement strand
CAGCTATTGCCTTTGCACTGTCAAGAGGGCTTCCCCCTCCTATGGCAATGATGAAATCGCAGCCGGTTTCCTTGAAGCTTTTAACCCCGGCCTCAATCATTTCTACCGTAGGTTCTCCGGTTATATCATTAAATAGCTCTGAAATAATTCCCCAGTTGGAAAGTGCCTCCGTTAAGCTTTGTACCGCACCTGATCTGGTAACATTTTTACCTGTAACAATCATTGCTTTTTTGCCCAAGCCTTTTATAATAGCTTCGCTTTCCTTTAATGCATTGAAACCCATAATTGTCTGCCGGGGTAGTGTAAATTTGTAAGCCATACTGCCTCCATACGCTGCATAAATGCCGCAATTTATATGTATCGTAATTTACTTTATGTATATACCTTACTATCCAATACTTCTATATAAACTCTTTATCTACTATAGTAAGAACCTCATCAAGCTTAACCATTTCTTCCTTTAGCTGTTCTTCGGTTATAATAAGGGGGGGAGCCACCAGAATCATATTTTCATGAGTATAGGTCATGAATCTGCGCTCCTTAAGCTTTCCGAGAATCTTCCCCATGATGCCGTCGGGGTCCTTTCCGTAAGGAACAATTGCCTCCTTAGTGGCCTTATCCTTTACTAGCTCAACTGCTGAAAATAAACCTATATAGCGGACATCACCAACACATGGATGTTTTTGTTTCATTTCCTCCAGAATATCGCCAAGCACCTTCCCTACTTTATTTACATTATCAGCGATATTGTGTTCCTCATAATAATTAATGCATGCAACCCCCGCTGCACAAGCCAAAGGGTGTCCGCTGTATGTTAGTCCGCAGGATAGTAAATTGTCATCGAAGTATTGGGCTATTTTACTTGCTACTACCACACCACCAAGTGGTATATAACCACAGGTTACTCCTTTTGCAAAGGTTACAATATCCGGTTTCACATCAAAGTTCTGAAATCCAAACATTTTTCCGGTTCTGCACCCGCCGGTCATTACTTCATCGCATATCATTAAAATATTATATTTGTCACACAATGCTCTTACACCGGGCATATACCCCTTTGGAGGAATTATGATTCCGTTTGAACCTGTTATGGTCTCAAGAACAATTGCAGCTACTGAATTGACTCCTTCATACTGAAGCTGCTCCTCCAATTTTGCAAGATAATATTTTGTAGCCTCTTCTTCTGATTTAAATTCAATTGCTTCTCTATAGATATAGGGATCAAAAAACTTTACAAAACCGGGAATACCGGGCTCTAAGGTATATCTTCTGGGTTCTCCGGTAAGATTTCCCGAACCGAAGGAAGATCCGTGATAGCTTCTATACCTGCTGAAAATCTTGTTCTTACCGGTATACATTCTTGCAATTTTTATGGCGTTTTCATTGGCCTCGGCGCCGGCATTGGTGAAGAAAACCTTTCCCATATTATCCGGCATGAGTTCTATTATTTTTTTAGCCAGCCTTGCTCTGGACTCTGCACCATAGGATGGTCCGATAAAACAGAACTGATCTATTTGTGCTTTAAGTGCATCCCCGATTTCTTTATTTCCAAAGCCAAGATTTAAGTTCACCAACTGGGAAGACATATCGGAGTATCGATTACCGTCATAGTCCCAGAAGTATATTCCGGAAGCCTTTTCTACAGAAATAGGATTTATGGTTTTCTGCTTGCTCCATGACTGCAAATTATATTTTTTTAGTGTAACTTTTATTTCTTCACTGTTCATAATAGCCCCCATCTACGCTCAGAGCGCGTATAAAATACTAATAAAAAGCCACTTAGCGGGTTTTACTGCATGAAAAGCACGATGATTTTCAAAATGTTATTGGAATTTATTCGCTGGCAATTATCAGATTACACCCCATGTCATCAGTGATATGCAAGCGATGTGGTTCTTACCAAATTAATAAATTCCTGAAAAGTACGCCCGCCAGGCGTAATACTAAAAAAAGCGACAGAGATCTTAAAGAAGCTCCGTCGCTTTTGAAAAGTTATTTTCTAGGATTATTATAGAATGAAATCCAGCATATTGCAATTAACAGTCTCCCAAACATTCTTGTGCATATGCACAATTAAAAAAAAGAATCATATATGCTTTAAGTGGCTATTCCAGCGTTAATTATGCATTACGGCCCATTTCATCACGTACAATTCCTATTCCATGACTATATATACTTATAAATTTTTATAGATTTAAAACTTCAATGAAAGTTCAACATAATAATATTGCATAATGTCCCTTGTGTATATTAGGTTTTTATATATCAAATATCAGGATAATACCCTGTTTTTGAGGATTTATAGGCATACACACACAACCTGATTAAATCACGCTATGAAATTTTAACCTTGTACGCTGTCACTTCAATGCTTAACAAAAGTATAAATAAACAAGGAATATCCTGTGCTTTTGCACATTTGTCCGCTACTAGTACAGGAAAGCTTCCTTACAAAATGTCCTTTATATAGAATGCAATATAAAGGTTAACGCGCCCTTCAAGTTCCAACGGATCAATTCCCACAATACTCTCAATTTTCTTAAGATGATTCAAAACCGTATTTCTATGTACATACAGCTTTTCCGACACCAGCTGTATACTTCCGTTGTTCTCAAGATATATCCTCAAAAGCTCTGTGAATTTTGAACTGTTTTCTCTATCATAAGCAACAAGCTTACCAAGGGTGTCATTGTAAAAGCTTCTTAAAATTCCCTTGTCATTTGCAGCATACAATATTTTGTAGATACCCAGCCTGTCATAGTACAAATAAGGTTCTTTAAGATTACATGCCATTTTCATAGCCGATGCTGCTTTTTCAAAATTTTTATTCTGATTATTTAAGCCCGGCTGATTAGAACTGATCCCCATGTGAAGATTAAATTGCTTTAATCTTCTGTTGGCACTCTTTAAGAATTCCTTTACAAATGCATCTATTTCCGGGTCAGTATAGTTTATAAGTACCAATATCAAGCTATCTTGATATGAAAATGATATGTAAAGCTCATGAATACTTTTTGCAATCTTCTCTGCTATCATTTTAATCTCGAGCTGATAGTCTTCAAAGCTTGCATTTCCGACGTTGCAGCTTGTTATACTTATAAAACAAAGCATGCTGTCTCTTTGGCAGCCATATCTTTCAAGCTGCAGTATCTGTGTTTCCAAATCCCCAACATTAAATACAATATTCTTAATGGTAGTTGATAGGTCATTTTCAATTTGCACATTATTGAGTATTCTATGACAGAAATCCCTTGTCATATCAACCATTCTCGTTTCCCAGGGTATAGTAAAAAGCGGCAGGTTTTCCTTGTTACAGAAATCCATAACATTCTCTTCTATTTCAGTGGTGTGAGGCCCTAGATTTACGACGAAGGCACTGGCATTTACCTCTTTCAGCTTAATTGCAAAATTCAAAAGCCAGTCTTTTTTATTGTTTAAAATCCCAGCAGTAAAGACTAGTTCGTTTCCATGCAGGAACGATATTACACTATCGTCTTCTATAATATGAACCCATTGTACAAGGTTATTAAGACCATTCTTACCTGCAATCAGCTTCATGTTATATAAGAAGGTACCATTTTTGTATAGCTTCTTTACCATTATTGCCATAAATTTTCTCCCCGTATAAAACAAGCATTAATACGGCAGCTTGTACTGCCACTTTTCCACTTTAGTCCCTTATGCTGGAAATACAATGTCCTTATGGGTATTATAACAAATTAATAACCTTTGTTGTATTTTTCAATTACCTATATTTATTTCCAGCTATTAGCTTGCTTTTTTCGATTCAGTTCAAAATTATATGTTACCAAATATCTAAAATTATGATAATATTGTAAAAAAATAAGTTGCCATCTCTTCAGCTAGATGTAATTATTTAAATGATTATTTAAGAACAGCTGTCATAATTCAATGCTCCCTTCTATTTAGATAAAATAATTATAAGGTAATATATTCCATGACTGTAGAGTCTCAGTGTTTTCCTCAGAAAATACAAGCGCTATTGTCGGCGTGAGAGGACCTTGACCGAGGTTCAAATTCCCTTTTTGCATAGCAAAAGAGAGCATCTGTCGATACTCTCTTTTTTTTGTCAGAGTGGATTATGTGAGGATGAATCCTCTATAAAAATATTAGCATTCCGAAATACATATCATACCTAAGCTTAACAGGTCACATGCAAAAAATTTTAACCGTTTTGGTTATAGTGGCTTGCAAGCAGGTTGTATGCTGTACACAATTTATGTATGTATATAAA
>JAEZIV010000211.1 GCA_023436515.1 Bacillota bacterium | reverse complement strand
GATATAGCTAGTACATTCTTTCAGTTACAGGTTGGAGAAAACGAGCTCGAGTATATAACCAACAGCGCTGATTTGAGGTCAAAAGTAATTGTCAGATACTCAAATAAGTATGTGGGGGTGTAGCCTATGAAACCGCTTAGAATTATATCTCCACAGTTTGAGTTGCTAGGGGAAATAGATAATTATGAAAGCTTACAATTTACGCGCAGGCATTACCGGTCAGGCGAGTTTGAACTACATATCAACGTGAATAAGAACCTGACTGAAACCCTTGCCGAGGATAATTTAATTATGCTTGGATCTGATACAAAGAAAGTCGGGATTATCAGACATAGTGAAGTTAGCCTGGGGCAAGATGGTACAAAATCTGAAACATTAATCGTAAAAGGGTATACCCTTAAAAGCATACTCATGAGAAGAATTGTCCAGGTTGATAGTTCTGGGTACTACCGGAATTCAGGAAAAGTTGAAACCATAATGAAGGATCTTGTCAATAAGAACTGTATTACCCCCGTGGAGCCAGATCGGATAATAGCAAATTTTATAAATGCGACTGATCAAATGCGCGGCGGTGAAGGGGTAGCTCAATATCGTTATGACAATTTAGCTGATGCTCTGGAAGATATGTCAAATTTCTATGATATAGGATGGGATGTAAATCTGGATATCACAAATAGTAAATTTGTTTTTGATGTTATTCCCGGGAAGAATCTCACTGCAGCACAGGAAGTTTTACCTCCTGTTATTTTCTCAACTGACTTTGACAATATACTTGGTCAGAATTATATAAACAGCGGAATAAGCTTTAAAAATGTTGCTTATGCTGGGGGAAAAGGCGATGAAGAGCTGAGACTTATTCAAAAGATTGGAACAGCTTCAGGCCTGCAGAGGCATGAAGTATTCTTGGATTGTTCTTCCTCAGAAAATGTAGATGAACTCATAGCAAATGGTACAAAATCACTTTCTGATCTCGGTAAGGTAATAAGCTATTCAGCAGACATCATCCCTAACAATAGCTTTAAATACGGTATTGATTATGATTTGGGGGATAGGGTAACTGTACAATCCAAAAAATGGGGAGTACAACTTGATACCAGGATAATTGAGCTCAAAGAAATATATGAGCCTTCAGGGTTTAAATTGGAGGCTACATTCGGCAATGAAGTACCTACAATTCAAGGCAAAATTAAAAAATTAAATAAAAAAATAATTAGATAGAAAGGGATGGTAAAATGGCTGAGCTTTTCAGTTTTTTTGATTCTACTGCAGATGATCCTCGTGAGTTTGCCGCGAGTAGATTTGCTGATTATTTTAGCAAAGTCTTAACAAACGGCATTTTTAATGGGGGTACAAACCTGCAGGTCGGATGTTCTGGTACTGATATTAACTCAAGAATCAGTCCGGGGTATGCATGGATTAAAGGATATATGTATAAGGTGGATGCAGATCCGTTAGCTCTTACTCACGCATTGCCACATGCAACTCTTAACAGAATTGACAGAGTAGTTTTAAGGTTGGACTTAAACATTGATAAAAGATATATAAAAGCTTTTATTCTTCAGGGAACCCCAGCTGCTTCTCCTGCGCCTCCGGCATTAACCCGAAACGGCAATATATATGAGATATCACTTGCTAAAGTTCTCATTGTTGCAGGTAAAAGCTTTATAGAAGGCCCTCAGATTACAGATGAAAGAAATGATACTTCTGTTTGTGGCCTGGTCAACTCATTAATTCAAGTAGATACCGCAGCAATGCAGGCTCAATTTGATGCTTTTATGGCTGGGTTAAGTACTGCCGGGTATGTTACTGGAGCTCAATTTGAGTCGCATAAGTCGGATATGACGGCTCATGGAGTTGATAAAATTAAAACAGATATACTTAATACTCAAATATCTCTTGAAAAATCAATATTCGCACTAAAATCTAGTCAACAGGCAGGACTATTACAGTTAAAAAATATGGCTATTGACAGCCTGAATGATTCTAGCAATATTAATGCTGCTCAATCAAGTGGGTATTTATATGATTCGATAAGCAAAAAAATAGTAGCAACAACCGCGCCGACAAGTGGATTACAGTCGGAATATAAATTTGAAGATAACGTAAATGATACAAGCGGAAACAGTCATAACGGCACTGCTACAAGCTTGACTTATGGCACTGGAAAGATCGGAAAATCTGCAATATTTAACGGGTCTAGTAGTAAGGTTAGTCTAGGATATACGGCTATACCTGCTACAGGTGATTTTAGCGTTTCGCTTTGGATTAAAAGAAAGACTGACACAGGAGAAGCAAATATAGTTGGTCAACAAAGCAGTTCTTCTTCGGCAGGCAGAACAAATATAATGTGTTCTTCAACTACTGCATTAGGACTTCATGGAGTTCTTGGTAACTCCGATCACACAGCGACAAAACCAATAGGAACTTGGTATCACGCAGTTGTAAGCAGAACAGGTAGTACATTGTCTCTGTATGTAGACAATGTAAAACAAACTTTTACATATAGTGGTAGCATTGAGCAGACAACCACATGGTTAGCTGCACTAAATAATGGATCATATTTTGGAGCATCAGTGGAAATAGATCAGCTTAGATTTTACAACAGAGTTCTTACAGATTTAGAGGTAACTCAATTATTCAATGAAACTTTGGACGTGGCAGGAACAATAATTAAAAACGGCATAACATTAAGCAAAGCATACAATCGTGCCTATGTTTGTGCAAATGTTACTCTCAATGGTGGGACGGTTGAATTTGCTATATCTCCTAACGGAGGTTCGAATTGGATTAGTGCTGCTCTGGAAACCCTGATTGATATATCAAGTATTTCGGGAACTAATTTAGTTCTAAAATATGTTATAACTGGATCAGCCGTAGTTTCGGGAGATAGTATTGGATGGAAGGATGTGTAAATATGGGATATAGTTTTGTGAATGCTGTTGAATTATCTTGTAATATTGCAAGTGAAGGATTTACAGCAGGAAAGAAATATGCTGGCTATATCAGAGAAAATTTATTTGAAACTACTGATGATAAAGGGGTTTATCGTGAGGTGGAATTAAGTAATTTTGGTTCGGTATAGGATAAAATGGCGACATAAGTTTTAACAGGATTACTCAGT
>JAEZIV010000191.1 GCA_023436515.1 Bacillota bacterium | reverse complement strand
CTGACACATATGGTACCATCTTCATTTTCAAACTCAATAATGTTCTTTTTTACTACTTCAGCATGTTGAGGTATCTGCTTTTGTGCCTCTTCGACGGCTTTTTCCGAGGCAATCTTCTTAGCCGTTGCTAGGTCAATCTTGTTTTCCTCCAGCTTATATTCATAATATTGGTCTACAACCATTTCAAAGGGTAGTACAAAATCTGCACCCAGAGTCAGCTTTTTTTTCACTTCAACATGCTCAGAATTATTATATGGAATTTTTCCATGAAAAAACTTAACCTTCTTTGAAAAAAGTAAAACGGAATACTGAGCTTTTTTCATACCTGTCCTTTTTGAAGTAACAAGCTTCTGTTCCACCCTTTCAGTTGCTTCATACCAAGTGCGGGCTTTAACGGTGCCTATGGAGTGTACCATCAAGGGAGGAGCTTCCGGGTTCTTCAAATTATCTATTTTCCCCGTTATCAGAAGCTGACCCTTAGTTACAGTATCTCCAATCTTTACGGTTTCAAGTCCTTCCTTTGCCACAATGGAATAGATGACTCCATCTCTGGAAGAAATAATATTCGATGGAATATGCTTATTTATCAATTCAGGAGGCTTTGTTCTTTCTGTTAATTCTATATATACCCTTGTGCCCCTTAAAGATATACTTATCCTAGCCAAATCCGTAATCTGGAGCATCATATTTTCAGCAAGCTGGTCAGTGTTGATATTAAACTTTAAAGAGCCCGTTTCTACCCCGTTTTCCTTTAGTCTCTCCAATATAAAATCTGTTGGAATATTATTGTTTCCGCTAACTGTTATATCCCACACAAAGGAGGATATTACAAAAAACGTAATAATACAAACACCAAGCCCTATTACGAAAGCCTTGCGGTTCCTATACCTGTTTACTATGAACGGAATACCTTTTTTACTGACAATATGTACCCTGCATCTGGTCTTTTTAGCTACAGGCCTGAGCTGTCTGAAGTGGATTATACTAAGCTTCATAACAACCCTGCTTTTATTCTGCCATTTCAAATTCCATAAACGTATATTTCTATGAGTACATATATTAATAAACTTTTCCAAAAAATATCCGTCAACAATAATAATAACATATCCACATATATAATTCCATAATCTCCAAACTAACATTTACTCCCCCATCTGCGTGCAGAACGTACCAGAAGCGGCTTTTGCAGCATGCGTTATTTTATGAACTCTAGTGATTGTATATCTCCGAAGATCATAATGCTTTCAAGTGTAATCTCTTTGATCAAAATATTTACACCTGTCACTTTGATTACACCTGAAGTTGTGTTCAACCTGATTAGACCATCATCAAACTCCAGTATTCCCTTATAGTTTTCAACTATAAGGTCTCCATTTCCAAGCATTGTAAGCTTGGGCATGTTTAATACAATCTCCTTTGGAAGCTCTAGGATCTCAGTAACCTTTTGCTTAAGCCTGGGCTTGCTCTTAGCTTCCTGTTGCTTATTTACTTCCTTGTCTTTTTTATTATCCTTCTTTTTTGTTTGATTGAAAGTGGGCTTTTTAACTCTATTGGAAGTAGATCCAACTTCATGTGCCATATTCTGTCCTCTTTTTTAGATATTTACGGTATAGCTAGTTTGCCAGTTCCTCTACATTTCCGAACTCATACCCAGCTGCACGGGCTCCCTTTATGATAATATCAAGTGCGTCGGCATTATCCTTGGAAACTGCATGGAGAAGTAATACAGCTCCATTGTGCAGATTACTCATAACCTTCTTGTATGCATACTCCGGTCCTCGAATTTTATCTCTGTGCCAATCATCATATGCAAAGCTCCAGAAAAGATTGCAATACCCAAGCTTACTTGTAATGCTGAGGCTTCTTTCACTGTATTCCCCCTTAGGCGGTCTTAGGAACTTCATTTTTGCTCCGAATTTCTCAGAAAAGGCCCTTTCAAGCCCAAGTACCTCCTCCTCTATTTGTGAATCGTCCTTCTCAGGAAGGCTTGGATGATGTATTGTATGGTTTCCCACAGTATGCCCCTCATCTACCATTCTTCTGACAAGGTCCTGATGCTCACTAAGGTATGGCCCGGTAATAAAAAATGCAGCCTTTACATTATTATTCCTGAGAGTATCGAGAATCTTTCCAGTATACCCATTCTCATAACCCTCATCAAAGGTTAGGTAAATAGTGTTTTTACTTACATCACCAACATATTTTGCCCCATACTTTTTTAACACGGTATCTGCACCGGGGTCAGCTTTAGGTGTCTGTCCGTTAGGCTGGCGGGCAATTCCCCAGCAGCGTTTCTGCTCATAGGGGAAAACACTCTGTGTTGCGGTATCTTTCTCAGCACTGTCGCCAATTACTTTGCCTGTAAGCTCCTTAGAGTAGTCAATAGTCTTGCTGCTAACACTGTAAACGCCTCCCAGGTCCGAAAGTCCGGTATTTATGGCAGAATCGTGGTTTTGAAGTATAAAGTAGTTAAACAGCAGGGCAAACACTATTAATATTATAAATACAGTAATAACCTTTTTTATTCTCATGGAATTACCTCCATTGTCTTGTATATTAACCACAAAAAACATTTATATTTATTTATATAAGGTTTTATAGGATTTGAGAACAAAAAAAGAGCCCCAAGGCATGTTGTTTTGTCAGCCTTTTGACTCTGTTCCGGTATAGCCAAGTAATATTGTTTAACTCGTTCACGAGTGTCCTTTCAATGTTTGCATGTAGGTATGTCTGGTTACTACTGAGCCTGCTACCCTTAAGCTTGCTATTCTTGAGTTTTTTCCACTGGCCTGAGCTTATCCGTCCGCTTAAGCTCCTCACTGATTTTTGGTATCTCTATATTGTCGGATTTTTCTATCTCTACATTAATAAAAATTCGTATTTTTTCAAGAGCACCACCGATCATATTCAAAGCATTTACAGCATTATCAGGGTCTACTATGGCCTTTATTACATAGGGCGGGGTTAAGTGTCTTCCATTAACCATAATATAACCACCGGCAACCCTGACCTCACTGGTATCGATAATCCTCTGGTCATTAATTGCCAGGGCCTGCGCATCTGTTGCCCTGAGTTCATTTAATACATACAAAAGGTCATCATCCCCAACATTGAGGGAATCCTCCTTTGCAAAGGAAACAATAACTCCTCTGCCTTTAACATCGGTCAGTCCTGCTATGGTCCTAAGTTTTCGTATTTCATCCGATAAAAGCTTCAGGTTCTCATCTGTGTTGCCTCGTGCATTTTCAAATTTGTCCAACTGAGACTGAAGCTCTAAGAGTTTTGTTCTGAGATTTTCATTATTTTTTTGCTCGTTTAAAATTTTAACTA
>JAEZIV010000155.1 GCA_023436515.1 Bacillota bacterium | reverse complement strand
GTTTTATCCTTTTCTGTAGCCTTCATTTTTATTGTTGCAGCACTTGCACTTATACCCTGCCCCCTCATATTATTCCCAAAGGTCTCTATTTCCGACATTGGTGCCTTTGAAAGATAATCCTCGTTCTTTAACATATTATCCAGCTCAAATGCTCGAATTGCTTCGGTTATCTGTTCTCCGCTAAAAATCTCAGCTGCCGTCTTCTCAGTTGAAATAAAAAGGTGAATATTTGTCCTTGTTTCAGCATTACGATTGAACCAATCTATCATGTCAACAACTCCATCCTTGGCTATATCTTTACTTACAATAAGAAATTTATTATGACTCCAATATAGCCTTTTACCAGTTATTGAAATAGCGTTTCGTGCGCAGTCAAACATTGAATTACCTTCGGTGGTTACTATCATTGATTCCGGTTTTGAATCCCTCCCCCCTGTAATTTTTACTATCTCAACCGTTAATCTGTATCTACTGTTATCTCCCTTATCAACTGCTGCTCCCGCCACAATCGCCAAGCTCTCTACTTCCTTGTAGTTCCAACAACCTGTAAGAGTTCCCATACACAAAAGGATGATAAAAAAAAGGATAGTCTTTGTTTTCCACATAAAACTACCTCCCGTCCTTCTTTTTGGTAGTTTTACGTACCAGGTTTCTGGCTGCTATTATTTTGGGCCGCAAGGTCATAGTCCACCATGGAGCTCTGACAAAGATATCTTGACCATTATGATTTTTAACAGATGCTATGTTAAGACAGTAAGGCACTCCAAAGGACCTTAGACTCATCAAATGCAAAGTATAGGCAATAAACCCGAATATAAATCCATAAATCCCTAAAAAGAAGACTGCAAATAATAATGAAAATCTGACCACTATTGTAGATCCTATCAGGTTTACATTCATCAGGGTCACTATTCCTGTAAGCGCAGTAATAATTACAATGGGCGCGCTTACAAGCTTGGCCTCAACAGCTGCCTGACCCAATACAAGTGTCCCCACAATATTTACGGCCTGTCCGATAGGAACCGGCATTCGTGTACCAACTTCCCTTAAAATATCAAAAATTATCAGCATAATAAATATACTGACTATTGTTGGTATGGGAACACCCTGTCTTGATGCAGATATACTAAGGAGCAGTGGTGTAGGAAGCATTTCCTGATGAAAGGTTACTATTGCAGTAAACACTGCTGGTACACTCACTGCCATGATCAGTGACATTGCCCTGAACATCCTATTGATTGAAGAAAAGATATAGTTATTATAATAATCCTCGTTGGATTGAATTGATTCTGCAAGCACAAAGGGTACGGTTAATACAATGGGACTGTTGTCAACAAAAATTGCTATTCGTCCTTCCAGTATTTTACCTGCAACAACATCAGGCCTTTCGGTATAGCCTACAGTCTCGAAGGGCGAGAATGGAGCATCCCTTATTAATTCCTGAATATAGCCCGAATCCAAGATACCGTCAATATTGATCTCATCCAGCCTTCCTTCCAGCTCCTTTAGGATATCTTTTGAGACAATATCGTCTATATAGCAAATACAAGTTTTAGTTCGGGTTCTTTCTCCTATCTCCCGAAATTTGAATTTCAGCTCCCGACTTTTTACTCTTCGCCTGACTAGCGAGATATTAATCATAATCGATTCGGTAAAGCCCTCTCTGGGACCCCTAACAACCTTAGCAGACTCAGGCTCGGAAACAGATCTGGTTTGCCAGCCTTTGGTATTTATAATGATTGCCTTGTCATACTTATCTACTACAAGCACTGTGTCACCGCTAAACATGGAAACTGCTATTTGGTCAAGGTCATCTGACAGCTCTACATTATTAGCTACAATAACCTTGTATCTTAGCTCCTCCAACAGGTTAAGGTCTGAAATATCCTTGGTAAGATCTGCATTAAGTATGGACTGAATAATATTCTCATTAATTATTTCAGTATTGACCATTCCATCAAAGTATAAAATACAGCATTTTGCCGCTGCAAGCTGCTTGTTTTGAAATGTTCTGTACATCAGGGTTTGATCATTAGAGAATAACTTTTTAAACAGCTGAATATTCTCATCTAATGAAATCGCCAGCTTTTTGATATTCTGCGAATCAGAATCACCGTTTTGAGAATTTTGTTTTTTGGCCTTCTCCTCAAGTTTCTTTTTACGAAGCATTTTATACATGATGATCTCCATTTACTTCCCATAGGATGAAACACCTTCGATTTTATGAAAAACCATATAACTCTCCCACCGATTTAGTCTGCTCACATACACCTATTCTTAGTCAAAAAAATATATTGGATAACATATACAAAAAAAGCTTTTAATTCTTACAGACTTGGGTAAAATATATTTTAGATAGCACGTTTGCTTCAGTTGGGAGGCCTTGGGTATGTGGTTATTGTTCGCCTTGGGTTCTGCATTATTCGCAGGAAGCACTGCCATATTGGCAAAAATTGGTGTTAAAAATGTGGATTCAAATGTTGCAACTGCAATAAGAACCATTATAATTCTGTTATTCTCCTGGTTAATGGTTTTTTTAGTGGGTTCACAAGCAACAATCAATTCTATCAGCAGTAAAGCCCTTCTTTTTTTAGTCTTGTCAGGCCTGGCAACGGGAGGTTCCTGGATATGCTATTTTAAAGCCCTTCAGCTGGGTAATGTAAACAAGGTAACCCCCATTGATAAATCAAGTACAGTACTGACTATGATTCTTGCAGTTTTTATACTTGGAGAAGCAATGACAGTACCAAAGCTAATAGGAATTATTGGTATAGCTATTGGAACCTATTTGATGATAGGAAAGCAAAAGAAAATAATAGACAGTACTACGACCAAAAAGTCCTGGCTCTTGTATGCGGCCCTATCTGCAGTATTCGCAAGCCTGACCTCAATTCTTGCCAAGGTAGGTATTGAGAATGTGGAGTCAAATCTTGGCACTGCCATCAGAACTGTCGTTGTATTAATAATGGCATGGATTATAGTGTATATCCAAGGAAAGCATGGCGAAATAAAGGTGCTAGACAGGAAAAGCCTGTTCTATATATGCCTATCAGGTATTACGACGGGACTCTCCTGGCTGTGCTATTACAGAGCACTTCAGCTTGGACAGGTAAGTATTGTGGTTCCAATTGATAAACTGAGTATTGTTTTTACCGTTGCGTTCTCATATTTTCTGCTTAAGGAAAAGCTATCGGCAAAAGCATTTGTAGGTTTGGTTTGCATATCTGCCGGAACACTTACTCTACTGTTGTAAAATACAATGCAGCAGAATGAAATGGCTTTCTTCTGCTGCATTGCTATTATTAACGGGCATATGAAGGTCATCCTCAATGCCAATTGGTTGTTTTGGTTTAGAAGAATACTAGGCTGTTATATACTGGCCTGCCTGAACACGCCACATTTCCGCATACTTGCCGTTTAGCTTCAAAAGCTCCTCATGGCTTCCGCTCTCAATGATTTTCCCGTTTTCCAGCATGTATATTTTGTCTGCTAAGCGGGTTGTTGATAGTCTATGAGAAATGAATACTACAGTCTTGTTAGCTGCCGCTTCAAGCATTGACTGGTTCAGCTGATATTCTGCTATTGGGTCCAGTGCGGAGGAAGGTTCATCCAGAATTATAAGGCTGGAATCCTTGTAAAATGCCCTGGATATTGCAATTTTTTGTGCTTCTCCCCCTGACAGGTTGACTCCGTTCTCCTCAAATTCTGCTGTTAATGGAGTTTCAATTCCTCGCTCAAACTTTTTAAGTCTTTCTGCGAAGCCACTTTGCTCCAAAGCCGTCATAATAGGTTGCTCCGGTACTCCCTCAGCATTATCCATTAATACATTTTCCTTAACGGTGGCAGCATAGAGCATATAGTCCTGAAAAACAGTTCCCACATACTCATGATATTTACTCACATCAAAATCCTTAATGTCAATTCCACCTAAAAATATTTTTCCTTCATTTACATCATACAGACGCATCAGCAGCTTTATCAAGGTTGTCTTACCTGCACCGTTGTAGCCTACAAGAGCAACTTTTTCATAAGGCTTGATGAGCATATCTATATTATTTATAACACTTTGCTCCCCTTCCTTGTATGAAAAGGATACGCTTTTTAGTTTAAGCGCCATCGGCTCACTCGGTACATCAAGCTTCTTTTTACTAACAATCTTGGGCTCATAGCTGAGAAAGTTTCGTATTTTATCTACATACAGGCTTGTTTCACAGGCATAGGGATAAATCTCGGTCATTATCCTCAGACTTCTCTTCAGCCTTCCAAAGGAATTAAACAGTATTACCACACTGCTGTAAGATAAAAGGCTTAGCACTGTCGCTTTATATACAAGATACGTTATGTAAAGCACATCACTGACAAAATCATTTGAAACGTAATCTCTTAAGAAGCTAATTGTAAATTTTCTTTTTGCATTAGCTTTATCAGTATCGTATATCTTTTTATTGGCTTCCTTGAACTTGTCAAACAGCTTTTGTGAAACATCGGGATTTAATCTGAGCTCCTTAGCATAATCATTAAGGTAGAAAACTCTGTTTACATAGGCTCTTTTTCTTTCCTCAGGATTCTTTTCCATGCGGATTTTAAAGTTTATTTTATTAAAAATCTGCATTAGCATAAAGGAGAAGACAAAGGAAACCACAACAAATATTACAGAGAACCAATCTTTCACCAGAAAGTAGCCTCCTGTAGTTGCAAAAACAGTCAGCCCGGTAACAAGCTTGTTTAAGAACTCTATCAGACGGTCAACCTGCTTGTCGGCCTCAGATACTGCTAAAACAAACTCATTATAGTACTCTGGATTGTCATAGCATTCCAAATCAAGCTCCTGGGCCTTTTCATACAGCAAAAACTTCAGTTTCTTTTTCATTTTTGGTAAGGCCTTTTGTGATATCAGCTGATTTACAAAGGCTCCGTATATCATGCCTATTCCAATTAATATGAATAGGACAACTATAAATACCGCCACATCGTAAAAGGGTCTCCCGTATTCAACAGACTCCAGTATATATCCGATACCATAAGTATGTTCAAGAAAAATAAGAAATTGGTTTCTGAAAACATCAAATATAAATGCAATTATGTACACCGGCGAGGCTGAAAAGCAAATCTTCAATATAAACATGTTATTATCCCATACTTGCTTAAATGGCTGCTTTGTACTTGTACTGCTACTCATATTGCAACCCCCTCTTCCTCTTCGTTTACATCGGAAATGTCCTTACTTCTGTTTTTCAAATTTGCCATACTATTTGAGAGTTCTTCTGAATTACTCACTGCCATATAGTTCATTGCCTGTTTGGTATACATATCAGCATAGGAGCCCTTCAACCTCATCAGTTCCTCGTGAGTTCCCTGTTCGATAAGCTCACCCTGTTCGAACATAAAAACCCTGTCAGCATTTCTCACAGACGAAAGTCGATGAGATATAAATATCATAGTTTTATCTCTGCTCTCGGTCATAATGCTTTTATACAATTCAAATTCAGCAATGGGGTCTAGAGCTGAGGACGGTTCGTCAAATACTTTAATGGGGGAGTTTCGAACGAATGCTCGTGCTACCACAATTTTCTGATACTGCCCTCCTGACAGAATAGCACCATCCTCATCAAATTCCTTTGTCAGTATTGTATTTATACCCTTTGGAAGGGATTCGACTTTTTCGTATACACCTGCCTTCTTTAACGCTTCTATGACAGCTGCATCCTCATTTTCAACCTTATGTCCCATAAGTACATTATCCTTTATCGAGAGGGCAAGTACCTTGTAATCCTGAAAGGCAGCTGCAAACAATTGCCTGTATGCCCTCAGATTGTATTCCTTGATATTTCTTCCGTTTACCAGAATTTCTCCCTCGGTTGGATCATATAAGCGGAACAAAAGCTTGATTATGGTAGATTTTCCGGCACCATTATGGCCAACAACAGCCACAGTGCTGTTTTCTGAAATCGTAAAGCTCAGATTTTTTAAAGCATATTTATTATCCTTGTATATAAAGCTCACGTTTCTGAACTCAATGGATTTGATTACGGGTGAGGGTATTAGTCCATCCCAATCCTCCGGGATTTTCTCCTTATATTCAATAAAGGTTTTGAGATTATTCACAAATAAGCCGTTCTTCATGGTCTCCACAATATTGTCGAATAACCCTATAAGTATCCAGGTAGCTGCCACCATTGTACTTGAAAGCACTGCCAGCTCTGAAAGTGATATGCTCTTAACAATAATTGCCTTATAGGCACCATAAAGCAGTACACCTTCAAATATAATAGAAAATGTGAATACAACCTTTAATACTTCAATTGGAATTAATTTTACAGCATATTTTGAAGCAATACTAATATTTCTGTTTAGAGCAGAGGTATATTTTTCTCTTATCAGACGGTATATATTTGACAGCCTCATTTCCTTGGCATATTCTGAAAGATACATAACCCTGTTTACATACTGAAAAACCCTCTCACCTGGTATGCTCTCCTTGTATCTCTTCAAAACAAGCTTATTCATAATACCGCCAAAAATAAAGTTGCCGATAATGGGGAAAACTACAAATAATACAGCAACCTTATCGATGTCATACATGGAGTAAAAAACAGCAACAGTAGCAATTGAGCCTGCTAAAATACCCCAAAGATTTCTAACCACGCTTGTTATTTTGTCCCCAGCACCATCTATAGCCATAGTGTACTTATTATAGAATTCGGAATCTTCAAAGCAGCTTACTTCAACATTTCTGGCTTTTTGATATAGCTTCTCATAAAGCTTTTCATATGTAATGGTATCGTTCAAAGGATAAGTTACATTGCTTACATAGCTTCTATAAAGACCCATCAGGCAGAAGGCTGCTCCGCATATCAGAATGAAGCTGAGAATACTAGCGAAGCTCATTTCCTTTTCAAAAGCGTTTACAAGATATCGCATGAAAACAGCACTAAAAAATACCCACTCAAAATACCCAAGCAGGGATAATATTAAGGTATGTACAACATTGCCTTTGTTAATGTTCCATGCCATTTTCATGGCAAATATATTGTTCTTTATCGAAGTAAGATTAGAAATCTCTTTTTGTTTCTTTTCCAAAGCGGCTCCCCCCATTGGTTATTACATAAAATCCTAACAAATGAATAACTATATAATAAATAGCACATTTATCCAGTAATCCATATTTTAACACAATCAACCATCAAAAAGCAAACATTTGTTCGCAGTATTCTGACTAAAAACATAATAGCATTTTACTCCAGGCTATAAAAGGTAAAAAACAACTATAACCATTCAAGATATGATAGCAATACTTAATCTAAAGTCAAAAAGCGGGAGTGGGGCTGATGATGAATCTCTGGAATAGACAAAATAAATAGGAAGTGCATTAGTTGGAAGAATGCACCTCCTATCCTATAATCTATATTGGCAACTTCATAACCTATCAATGTAATTTTGCTAGTTTCGAAATATTGACACACATGTAATCCGTCAATCAGTGCATGATTAACCAGTACAGAAAAGGGAAACTTACTCTGCTTCTGCTAAAGTAGGCTTTACCACCATCTCTTCGTGTAAAGCTGGAATATCACCTATAGGACTATCTGCTCCGAGCTTTTTCATTTCCTTTATAAGCCAGAATGCCGTTAACACCGCAGCAAGGAAGTCAGATATAGGCCCGGCGGCAAAAACACCCTTCATATCAAAGAAGTAAGGCAGTATTAACAGAGCTGGGATCAAAATCAGAACCTGCCTGGACAGGTTGAGTACCATTGATTTTCCGGCCTTTCTTATGGCTTGGAAAAAGCCTGAGCCGATTATCTGGAAGCCTACGACTGGAAGCATTAGAAGGAAATAAACCATTAATTCCGAACCAAATTCAATAAGCTCAACATCACTGGTAAATAGGGAGAGCAGTTGGGTTGGAAATAGCTGGACAACCAGGAAGCCTAATGTAGATATAGCTGTAGCTCCAAATATCGCATATTTTAGTACTCTCTTAACACGGTCATAATTCTTCGCACCGAAGTTATAGCCGATAATGGGCAATGAACCCTGATTAATACCAATAATGGGCGTCATTATTAGGGTCATAATACTATTTAAAACACCCATTCCTGAGATAGCTACATCTCCTCCGTACTGCTTAAGCTTTGAGTTGAGTATTATAGTTAATAAGCATTGTGCCAGCTGCATTGAAAAGGGTGCTATACCTATTGATAGTATTCCCATTATTATTGATTTTTCAAGTTTGAAGTACTTAACCTTTATCTTTAAGGTACTGTTACCCACAATAAAATGCAGTACAATCCATATAGCCGAGCATGCTTGGGAT